>DAOTYZ010000024.1:0-1762 GCA_034434555.1 Candidatus Roseilinea sp. | reverse complement strand
CGCTTTGCGTGCTCAGGCTACGTCCCTTCCTCCCAACTGGCCAGGTAGCGCGCCTGCTCCTCCGTAAGCGTGTCAATCTCCACCCCCATGCTTTGGAGCTTCAGGCGTGCGATCTCGCGGTCAATCTGTTCGGGGATGGTATACACGTCAGGCTTGAGGGTGACGCCGTGCTTGAGCATATACTCCGCGCCCAGGGCCTGATTGGCGAAGCTCATGTCCATCACCGCTGCGGGATGGCCCTCGGCAGCGGCTAGGTTGATCAGCCGGCCATCGCCCAGCAGGTTGATCCGGCGGCCATCCTTGAGCGTGTATTGCTCCACGAACGGCCGCACTAGCTCCGGCGGTCGTCCGTCGCTCAGCTTGCGCAAAGCGGGGATATTGATCTCCGCGTTGAAGTGGCCGGCGTTGGCCAGGATCGCGCCGTCTTTCATTACCGTCAGGTGCGGCTCGTCTATCACGTTCTTGTCGCCGGTGACGGTGATGAACACGTCGCCGCGCCGGGCCGCTTCGATCAGCGGCATCACCTGATAGCCGTCCATCAGCGCCTCCAGCGCCTTCAGGGGGTCAACTTCAGTGATGATCACATGCGCGCCCATGCCGCGCGCGCGGGCGGCCACGCCGCGCCCACACCAGCCATAGCCGCTCACCACCACCGTGCGGCCGGCCAAGAGGATGTTTGTGGCGCGCAACAGGCCGTCAATCGTGCTCTGGCCGGTGCCGTAGCGGTTGTCGAAGTAGTGCTTGGTCATGCTGTCGTTCACCGCCAACACCGGATACCTGAGCGCTCCATCCTTGGCCATCGCCCGCAGTCGGATCACGCCGGTGGTGGTCTCCTCGGTGCCGGCGCGCACCTCACCGACCTGCTGCGGGCGCTCCTTGTGCAACACGCTGACCAGGTCACAGCCGTCGTCCATCGTCATGTGCGGGCGATGGTCCAACGCAGCGTGCAGGTGCTGGTAATAGGTCGCGTTGTCCTCTCCTTTGATCGCGAAGACGGGGATTTCGTCGTAGGCCACCAGCGCGGCGGCGACGTCGTCCTGCGTGCTCAGCGGGTTGCTGGCGCACAACACGATGTCGGCCCCGCCGGCCTGTAAGGTGCGCGCCAGCGCCGCCGTCTCGCTCGTGATGTGCAAGCACGCCGAGACGCGCACCCCTTTCAGCGGCTGTTCCTTGACGAAGCGCTCGCGGATCAACCTGAGCACGGGCATCTCCTGCTCCGCCCAAGCGATCTTTTGGCGACCAGCGGTCGCCAGGTTGAGGTCTTTTACGTGATAGTTCATGAAACTCCTGTCGTTTTGCCGTTTGCTGAGATAGAGAGTGGTCCAAAGTGCGCCTCATAGCGTGCCTTGAACTCCTCCCAGGTGTAACTATGGCTTTGCCCGCCGACGTGTTCGAGGGCGAAGGTGGCCGCGACGCTGCCCAGCTGGCCACAGGTCTCCCAGTCCGCGCCGGCGGCCAGCCCCTTTAGGAAACCACCGCGATAGGCATCTCCCACCCCGGTCGGGTCAGCGATGCGGTCGGTATGCACCGCGGGGATGTCAACGCGGTGATCGCGCAGCAGGATGGTTGACCCTTTCTCCCCGCGGGTGATGACCAGCGCCTCGGAGTGATAGAGCACATCCGCTTCGGTCAGCCCCGTCTTCTGCCGGATGATCTCGAACTCGTAGTCGTTGCAGATCAGAATATCTGCGCCGACGATGCCGGCTGCCAGTTCATCGCCTGACGAGCGCGCCACCTGCTGGCCGGGGTCGAAGATGTGGCG
>DAOTYZ010000023.1:0-1757 GCA_034434555.1 Candidatus Roseilinea sp. | reverse complement strand
TGTGCCGCATGGAGGAGTTTCACCAATCGCTCAAGATCATCCGCCAGGCGATGGCCAAGCTCCCCCCAGGGCCGGTGATGACCGACGACCGCAAGGTGGCGCCGCCGCCCAAGCACGAGATCGCCTACTCGATGGAGTCGTTGATCCATCACTTTAAGCTCTGGACCGAGGGCTTCAAGGCGCCAGAGGGCGAGGTGTATTTCGCCGTGGAGAGCGGCAAGGGCGAATACGGCGTCTTGCTGAGCGGCGACGGCAGCTCTAAGCCGCGCCGCGTGCACTTCCGCGCGCCTTCTTTCCATAACTTACAACCTTTGGGCGAGATGAGCAAAGGCGCGTTGCTGGCCGACATCGTCGCTATCATCGGTAGCATAGATATCGTGCTGGGCGACGTGGATCGCTAAACACGACGCCGCCCATCCTGGTGGACCATGTTGAAAGAGAAACGAGCGAAAGACATCCAGGAGATCTTGGCCAAGTACCCGCCTGAGCGCAAGCGCAGCGCGGTGATGCCTTTGCTCTACCTGGCACAAGAGGAATACGGCTATTGCAGCGACGACGCCATGCGCGAAGTGGCGGAGATCATCGGCTGCGACCCGACGGAGGTCAAGAGCATCGTGGGGTTTTACACGATGTTCTACGAGCAGCCCGTCGGCAAGTATGTGATTGACGTGTGCGATGACCTGCCGTGCGCCTTGCGCGGCGCGGATAAGTTCGTCACGCACTGCGAGCGCAAGCTGGGCATCCGCGCCGGCCAGACTACGCCCGATGGCAAGTTCACCCTCAACACAGTGATGTGCATCGCCGCGTGCGACCGCGCGCCGGTGGCCCAGATCAATCGGGAATACTATTACGACCTGACCACCGAGCAGTTTGATCAGCTCGTGGATGCGCTTTCTCAGGAGCGAGGCAATGGGCAACATCTTCGTTGAAGGTGTCGTTACGGGGCCAACCGGCAAGCAAGCCACCGTGCGCCTTTTGGTGGACAGCGGCGCGATCTACACGTTGCTGCCGGACGAGGTGTGGCGCGCTATAGAGCTACAACCCAAGCGCCAAATGGACTTCGTGCTGGCCGATGGCACGACGATCGCGCGCCCCGTCTCGGAAGCGCACATCGCACTGGCGCAAGGAGACGGCACCAGCCCCGTCATCCTGGGCGAACCTGGCGACGAAGCGCTGCTCGGCGTGGTGACGCTCGAGGTCATGGGCCTGGTCTTGAATCCGTTTAAGCGCGTCTTGCAACCCATGCGCTCGATGTTGGCTCGATTTGGTGATGGTCCTGAGTAGGAGGAATGAGTGGTGATGGTGAAGTATTACGGTTCAAAGAATAAGACGATGGATCGGCACGTGCTGTTGCGGGATATTGACGTGCCGAACATTCGAGAGTATGACGTGTATGTAGCGAACGGCGGCTACGAAGCCTGGAAGAAGGCTTTGACTTCGATGAAGCCCGACGAAGTCATCGCCGTGGTCAAGGACAGCGGCCTGCGCGGGCGGGGCGGTGCGGGCTTCCCAGCCGGCGTGAAGTGGGGCTTCATCCCCAAGGATGTCTTTCCGAAGTACGTAGTCGTCAACGGCGACGAGAGCGAGGCCGGCACGTTTAAGGACCACCAGATCATTGATGGCAATCCCCATCAGTTGATCGAAGGTGCAGCGCTCTGCGCTTATGCCGTCCAGGCCAACGTTTGTTATATCTATCTGCGCGGCGAGTTTTATGAGCCGGCCCAGACGCTCCAGCGCGCTATCAATGACGCATACGC
>DAOTYZ010000022.1:0-14952 GCA_034434555.1 Candidatus Roseilinea sp. | reverse complement strand
GCGATGTCGGCAGGGCGCAAGCCGGCGCTATCCAGGGCTTGGGCGAGGACTTGCTGCGCGCGCGCCCAAATCTCCATCGGATCGTGCTCCACCCAGCCGGGCTGGGGGTAGATTTGCCGATGCTCTTGCTGGGCGATGGCGCGCACCTGGCCAGCCCGATCGAAGAGAATACAGCGTGTGCTGGTTGTGCCTTGGTCAATTGCGGCGATGAGCACGTCTCTCCTCCTAGAAGTCGCTGCCGGCCATCACGCCGGTGAGGCGGCGCACCTCGCGCATCGTCTGCTGGGCGATGGCGCGCGCTTTCTCCGCGCCCTCGCAAATCAGCCGGCGGATGCGCTGCGGGTCGGCCTCGATCTCGGCGCGGCGCAGTCGCAGCTCACGGGTCAGCGCGACCAATGCATCGGCTGTGGCGTCCTTCAAGGGCGCATAGCGCCGCGGGTTGCCCTGGGCATACTCGCGCTCAAATGCCTCGGCCTGGTCGTGATGGCCACAGGCGCGCAGGATGCCCAGCAGGTTGCGCGCGCCGTCGCCGATCGGCGTGTTCGGATCGCCCGTGTCGGTGACCGCGGCGCGCACTTTGCTGCGCACGGTCTGCTCATCGTCGAACAACCCCACGTAGGACTTCGGGCCTAGGCTCTTGCTCATCTTCTTGGCCGGGTCGTTGAGCGCGAGGATCTTTGGCGTCTCGGTGGCGAGCATCTGTGGCTCCGGGAAGTACTGGCCAAACTGGCTATTGAAGCGGTTGGCGATGGTGCGCGAAAGCTCCAGGTGCTGCTTTTGGTCCTGGCCCACCGGTACGTTGGCCGCGCGGTAGAGCAGGATGTCTGCCGCCTGTAAAACTGGGTATGTGAATAGGCCGGCTGAGATGAAGGCGTCTTGCTTGCCCTCCAATTGCTCGCTCTTCTCTTTGAATTGTGTCTGGCGCGTCAGGTCGCCATACGAGCACACGCAGCCGAATATCCAGGCCAGCTCGGTATGCTCTGGCACCATTGACTGTACGAACACGATAGACCGATCCGGATCCAAGCCGCAAGCCAGCAGATCGATGAACATCTGCTTGCTGTTTCTACGCAGGGTTGCCGGATCGTAGGGGGTGGTCATGGCGTGCAGATCGACCACGCAGTAGATGGTTTGATATTTGCCGGCGTTTTGAAGCCGCACATAGTTGGCGACTGCGCCGAAGTAGTTACCGATGTGCATTTCACCGGTCGGCTGGATGCCTGAGAAGACGATATTGTTCTCCATAGAACTTCTCCTGTAACAAAAAAGCCCGTCCTTAGATTTCTCCTGAAATCTGAGGACGGGCGTGTATTCAGCACGCTCGCGGTGCCACCTCAGTTGACGCGCAAGGTGCGCGCCCACTCAACGCGCTCACGCCTTGCGCAAACGCTCGCTCCCTCCAACTCGGCACTGGATCAACGCCGGCTCGCACCTGCCGCCGGCTCTCTGAAGTTGACTTCCCAGCGCCTACTGCGCAGGAGCCAAGGCGCGAGACTCGTAAATTATATAACGCGAGTTCCGAGGGAGCGCGCCTGTTTCGCGTCACAGCGACGTGCGAATCCATGGGGGCTGGGTGGGCAGGCGTTTAGATGCTTCACGTGGGGGCGCAGCGACGCTATGCCCCATGCGAAGTATCTTGACTTCTTCCTGACCAAAGCCCAAAGAAGTTATTTATGCCCAACCTACTGTCATGCTGAGCGGCAGCGAAGCATCTAAGCGGCTGGGTTGACCAGAGCCGTGTTGGACCACAACGCTTCAGCCGAGCGCGAGTTGAGTCCCTTCGCTCAGGGTAACAAGGGCGAACCGCCCCTGCTGTGCTCTCGCTCAGAGTGACAGGGTCGGGGGCCGCCTGTGCCCCTCCGCAGCGCTTTGGGCCGGCTGCATCGTTGCCCCTGCGCGTGAACGTCCCCTGCGCAAGCGCGCATTTAGAATGCGGAAGGCATGGCGACCTTCGTGTTGCTCTACTCCGACACCGGCGGCGGCCATCGCACTGCGGCGGATAGTATTCGCCAAGCATTTAGCCTGCTCAACGGTCATTCGCACCGCGTGGAGGTCGTCAACGCCATTCGATACCTGCCGCGCCCGTTCAACCGCAGCGAAGCCACGTATCGGATCGCCATCAATCACGCGCGCTGGCTCCACTATTTAAATTACCTGCTGCTCGACGACGTCACGCGCATGGAGATCATGGGGGCGTTGCTCAGCCGGCTGGACGGCGAGCGATTGCAGGCGCTCTTTGGTGAGCATCCGGCCAACGTGTACGTGTCATGCCAGCCGCACTTCAACCCGTTCATCCCGCGCGCCATGCGCCTTTGGGCGCCCCAGGCGCGCTATGCCCACGTCGTCACCGATCTGAGCCACATTCACAGCTTTCACGTTGCCTCGCTCGCCCAGCTCGTCACCACGCCGACCGAAGAAGCGCGCGCTGAGCTTCTGGCGCGCGGCCTCTCGCCCCAGCGCGTCATCACCACGGGGCAGCCGGTGATGCCCTCGCTTGAGGCGCGCGTTCAGCGCGGCGCGAGTTGGCGCGCTGCGCGCGGCCTGCGCAGCGATCTGCCGGTTGCCTTGTTGCTCAGCGGCGGGGAAGGCGGGGGATTGCTCGACAGGACCGCGCGCGCGATCGTCCGGGCAGGACTGCCGCTCCAGTTGGTGGTGGTCTGTGGGCGCAATCAAGCGCTGTACCAATCGCTGAGCAGGGCGATCAGCGGCCCAATGACCCACGTGTTAGGTTTTGTGGATGATGTGCCGGAGTGGATGGGCGCGGCGGACATTTTGATCACAAAGGCAGGCTCCACGACGCTGGCAGAGGGGTTCGTCGCCGGCTTGCCGATCATCATCTTCGACGCCCTGCCAGGTCAGGAAGAAGGCCCGCGCGACTACGCAGTGAGCCATGGCGCCGCCGCTTGGTGCCCCACGCCGGAAGCTGTGGTCGCTCAACTGCGCCAGTGGCTGAACGACCCCAGCAGTCTGGCGCGCGTGCAACAGGCCTCGCGCGCGCTGGCGCGCCCGCGCGCGGCCTTGGACATCGCTCAGGCGCTGTTGCGGTTGATCGCCGAGGACGACCAAACTAGCGAGTAGTAGAACAGGCCGTGCTGCTCGGCGTGGACGCATTCCCAGCCGGCCTGCCGTGCCAGCTCGGCTGCCTCGGCAACGGTGTATGCGCGACGCACTGAAAGCACGCCATCGCTGCGCGTCAGGCGGTTGCGGCTGGTCAGGCGCGTCAGCAGCCAAGCAGCGGCCAGAGCAAGCCGGCTGCGCGATAGGTCAACCAGGACGACGCACGCGCGCGCCGCGCGCCGGCACTCGCGCAGCACGTCAACGGTTTGCGGTGGATCGAAGTGGTGAAGGAGGTGGAGGCCGACGATCACATCCACGCCGGCGTCGCGCAGCGGCAGGTGCAGCGCATCTGCCTGAAGGTAAGCAGCGGAACCCTGCTTTGAGCGCGCGATGCGCAACACATCCCATAGCAGGTCTACGCCCACCCACCGACGAACCATCTGCGTGGACTGGAGGTCAGCGAGGAACTCGCCACCGCCGCAGCCCAAGTCCAGGCCCAGCGCCAGGTGGCCCGTGCATGAAGCGCTCAAGCGCCGCCTGGCGAGCGCAAACGCGCCGAGCCGGCGCCCGTAGCGCGCCATGTCGTCCAGGTTGTCGCGCAGCTCGGCGAGATGCGCGTAGGCGCGCCGGTCGAGCAGCTCAGGCGCGTCGGCGCTGCGCTGCATTAGCGGACGATGCCAGTGCGCAGGGCTTCTTTCACCTCGCCGATGGCCTTGGTGACCTGAATACCGCGCGGACAGGCTTCGGTGCAGTTGAAGACCGTCCGGCAGCGCCATACGCCATCCGGCGCGCTGAGTATCTCCAGGCGCTGCTGGGTGGCTTGGTCGCGGCTGTCGAAGATGAAGCGGTGCGCCTGGACGATGGCTGCCGGCCCTACGTACTCGCCGCGCGCCCAGAAGGACGGGCAACTGGTCGTGCAGGCCGCGCACAAGATGCACTTCGTCGTGTCATCGTAGCGCGCGCGATCCTCCGGCGATTGCAGGCGCTCGCGGCCGTCCGGGGGCAGCGGGTCGTTATTCACCAGATAGGGCATGACGGCGCGGTAATGCGCAAAGAAAGGCTCCATATCCACGATCAGGTCCTTGAGCACCGGCAGCCCCAGGATCGGCTCAACTGTGATGGTGTCGCCCTCTTTGGCGATGTTTTTGATGAGCACTTTGCAGGCCAGCATGTTGCGGCCGTTGATGCGCATCGCGTCGCTGCCACAGATGCCGTGGGCACAGCTTCGCCGCAGGGCCAGCGTGCCGTCTTGATTCCATTTGACCTCGTGGAGGGCGTCGAGCACGCGGTCGGTCGGCTCAACTTCTACGGTGTATTGCTTCCAGTACGGCTTGGCGTCCTTCTCCGGGTCGTAGCGCTTGATTTTGAGATTGATCTTCATCCGGCACTTCCTCTCACTGTTAAACGCCTCTGCTGACTACTCCAGCAGGGAATCGCCCTAGTACTTGCGTTCCTGGGGCTGGATGCGGGTGATGCGCACCGGCTTGTACTTCACGGTCAGCGTCCCGTTCTTCCACACCAGCGAATGCTTGAGGAAGTTCACGTCGTCGCGCTGCGGATAGTCCTCGCGGTAGTGGCTGCCGCGGCTTTCGGTGCGGGCCAGGGCGGCGAACGCCGTGACCTCCGCCAGGTCGAGCAGCGCGCCCAGCTCCCAGGCTTCCATCAAGTCGGTGTTCCACTTATATCCCTTGTCCTCGACGCGGATGCGCTTGTAGCGCGCTTGGAGTTCATGGATTTTGTCCAGGGCCTCTTCCAAGCCGGCGCCGGTGCGGTAAACGCCGACCTGTTCGTCCATCATCGCCTGCATCTCCCTGCGGATGGTGCTGGGGCGCTCGTCGCCGTTGCTGTTGCGCAGCCGGTCCAGTTGCACTGCGCCGTCCTTGGCGGCGGCGTCTTTGTTGATAGGCCTAAACGAGGCCTGCTTGCAATACTCGGCCATGTGCTTGCCACCGCGCCGACCAAAGACCACCAGGTCCACCAGCGAGTTCGTGCCCAGCCGGTTTGCTCCGTGCACGCTGACGCAGGCCACTTCGCCGGCGGCGTAAAGCCCTTCGATGACGCGGCCGGTCTCGTCGGCCAACACGCGGCCATCGTTGTCGGTGGGGATGCCGCCCATCGCGTAGTGGGCGGTGGGCTGGATCGGCACGGGTTCTTTGATCGGGTCAATGCCCTGATAGACGCGGGCGAACTCAATAATGTCCGGCAGGCGCGTCTCCAGGTAATGCGCGTCAATGCGCTTGGGGTTGCCGTCCTCTTCAAAGTAGCGGTTGATCACCTCTGGCCGGAAGTCGAGATAGACGTAGTCCTTGCCGTCCACGCCGCGGCCTTCGCGGATCTCCTGATAGATGCAGCGCGAGCAGATGTCGCGCGGGGCGAGGTCCTTCAGGGTAGGCATGTAGCGGGCCATGAAGCGCTCGCCTTTGCCGTTGATGAAGACCGCGCCCTCGCCGCGCGCCGCCTCGCTGAGCAGGATGCCCAGTTTATAGACGCCGGTGGGGTGGAACTGGAAGAACTCCATGTCTTCCAAAGGCAACCCCCGCCGCAGGACCGCCGCCGGCAGATCGCCCGTCAGCGAGTGCGCGTTGCTCGTCACCTTCCACATCTTGCCGAAGCCGCCGGTCGCGATCAGGGTTGCTTTGCTATGGAAGACGTGAATATCGCCAGTGGCCAACTGCACCGCCACCACGCCATCACACCGACCATCCTCGATCAGCGCGTCAATCACTTGGAACTCATCGAAGAAGCGCACGTTGTTCTTGATGCAGTTCTGGTAGAGGGTCTGGAGGATCATGTGGCCGGTGCGGTCGGCAGCGTGACACGCGCGCATGACCGGCTTCTTTGTCTCGTTGTTGGTGTGGCCGCCGAAGCGCCGCTGGCTGATCTTGCCATCGGGCGTGCGGTCGAACGGCAGGCCCATGTGCTCCAGCTCGAGCACTGCGTCAATCGCCTCGCGGCACAGAATGTCCACAGCGTCTTGATCGCACAGGAAGTCCCCGCCTTTGATCGTATCGTAGGCGTGCCATTCCCAGTGATCTTCCTCCAGGTTGCCCAGCGCGGCGCTGATCCCGCCCTGGGCGGTGCCGGTGTGCGAGCGGGTGGGGTAGAGCTTGCTGATGACGGCGGTATTGACGGACTTGCTGGCGTGGAGCGCGGCCATCAGGCCCGCGCCGCCGGCGCCGATGACGAGTGCATCGAACTGATGATAGTGAAACATACCAACTCCTTTACCTTAACGGGGATGAACTCCCGACAGACTGAGCAGCAGAGTCCAACACGCGAATCGTCTTTGGTATTGTAACAATAGGTGTTTGCGGCTGGCTTGGATGAAAGTAAACCGCGTTCTTCTTCTGATTGGGGTCGAATAGGCTTAACTCTAAGGTGTAATTGCCGGGCAGCAGATCGGCGGGTAGGGTAAAGCGCACTGCACTCACTTGGACGTATCCGGCGCGCCAGGCATATCCCAGGATGGCCGGCGCGTTGTCTATTTCCAGGACCATGCGCTCGTCGGGTGCGAACAACTTGACGAAAGGCGCAAAGTACCAGAACCAGTATGGCTCATTGGGCGGCTGGCCAACCAGCCATTCGTGGATCACGGTGACTTGTTCGCCTGCGCGGGCCGAATCCGGCGCGTCTAACTTGAGCAGGCGCCAGCCCTCGCCCAGGTTCACCGTCAGCGCATCCGCCGGCGGGGTCTGCGCTGATGGGATGGGCTTGGCCCGGTAAAAGGTCAACACAACCGGCGTTCGATCCGTTCGCTTTTGGCCGGGGATTGTCATGGTGAATGGTTCAGCGTGGGCCAGGGGCGGCGCTTCGGCGATCAGCAGGGCACAGTCCAGCCCTGTTGGATGAATCTGCCAGATGGTGGCGTCTCCCTTGATGCGAATCTCATCGCTGTGCGCCGGCCTGGCGGTCCCAAGTAAGCTGGCCTGCCAGCGCGCGTCCTCCGGCATGTGCAGCGTGCGGCAGCCTAAAGCGCGCCAGCGCTCCGCCAGCCGCATCTGCCAGACCAAAGGCAGGCTATAGGGTCCATCGTGATGATAGGGGAAGCGCCGCACGGCGTCTATCTCGCCGGCGGCGTTCCACCAAGGGATAAACAGGCCAAACGCCCCAAAGGCCGCGAGACCAGCGATCAGCGCGTGCTTTGCCGCTCCGGTCAGGCGACGGTGCAGTTGCTCAGCAAGCGCGAGCGGCGCGCCGGCCAGGATATAAGGCCCAGGCGAGGTCAGCAGCATGTAGAACACATGCACCTTCCATTGCTTCATCAGCAGATTAGCGATTAGCAGCGCCGAGATGACAGGCAGGGCGAGCCAGATCAGCAGCAGCCTGCTCGCGCCGGCCCCGGCCGTTTGAGAGGATGTAAACGCTTTGCCGAGCAAGAGGACCAAGCCGAAGAGCATCATCGCATCCACGATCCCAGCCCGCGCATCGCTCAGGCGATCGCGCAGGTCAAAGGCCGGCGTGTCAAGCTCCACGAAGGTGTTCTCGAAATCTCGCCCGCTGGCGATGCGCAGGACGTGATTCAGAGGGTCCAGATTGACCTGGTCCTCCGCAGCGACGGCGGAGGGCGCGTCCAGCGCGCTGATTGTTGGTCTCGCTGCTGCCGTATAGAGCGCAACGCTCAGCGCGCACATCATCATGCCGGCGACGGCGGCGCGGCGCAGCGCGGGTCGGCGCAGCAGGGTGGGTAGCTTGCTCAATGCCAGTAACCCAACCTGGGCGAGCAAACCGAAGGCGACCAGATAGGTCTGTATGCCCGCCGCGACCCACGCCAGGGCAGCGAACAGATGTCGCGCGTTGCGCTTGACCAGCCCGTTGACGAGCAGCCAGAAGGTGAGTGCGCTGATCGCCTCCAATGCGCCCTGTAGCCATGCCCCGCGCGACACCCAAGCGGCCCACGCGCTGCTGGCCGCCAAGCCGCCGGCGGCGAACGCTGCCCAGGTCCCGAACAGCCGTTTGGTCAGGTCAAAGGCGATGAGGGCGATCGCCGCGCCGAGCATGGCGTTGAGCGCGGTGGCAGCGTAGGCGCTCGGCTCAATCGCCGTCAACAGCGCGTAGAAGTAGCTCGCCCCCGCCGGATTCGGCAGGTTGATGCTGGCCTGGACGCTGGTGGCCGGCAGTTGATCGAACCGGCCATCGGCGATCGCTTCGCGGATTGCGACCCCTAGGCCGTGGGGATACGCGCGATCCAGGTTCTGTCGCACATACCCCAACCCATTGAGCCGAAAGGCGAGGGCGAGCAGGGCGATCAGCGCAGCGAGCGCTGTGCTCCATCCGATGATGGACGTGCGTCGTGTAGAGAGACGATCGTCACCCACTAACGCAGCGCGGCTTCACCCGTGCCGGCGGCTGCGCCGATGAACAGCGCCGCGATGCCGCCCAGCGAGATCAGCGTCGCAATAGCCACGACCACGCCCATCAGGCCCTTATAGACCGCCGGCCGGTGAGCGAAATAATCGTAGGCCACCTGGCGCACGCCGTTGATGCCGTGCACCACAGCGAGCACGAGCATCACCGCGTAGTAGGTGCGCCAGATGAGCTGCTCGACGGTGACAGGCTCGCCGCTGATGCCCCAGCGCAACTGCGTGCCGGCGAACTCAATCTCGTGCGTGCCGATCAGCACGTGCTGCATCCAGAAGTGGGAGAGGGCGAGAAAGACTAACGCGAGGCCGCTGTAGCGCATGAACAGCCACATCGCCAGCTCGAAGCGGTTGCGCGCCTGGGGGATGGGTTGTATCTTGCGAACGGTGCGACCAGGGGTCATTGTCGTGGATGCCATCGTTTCCCTCCTCAGCTATTTCAGGCCATGCTCAAGGTAGTAGCTAATGGACTTGTAGGCCATGATGATGATGGTGGGCGCCAGCAGGATCAGCGTGATGATGATGGACCAGCGCGTTGCCACTTCCTGCTTCTGCCACAGCGACGGCCGCAATTCCAGGATCGCGATGCGCGTGCCGTTCACCGCATGGAAGATCAAACAGGCGGCCAGCACGATCTCGCCGACGGAGAACAAGGGGGTCTTGTAAACCGCGAGCATGGCTTCGTGGAGCGATGGGTTGAAGGTGGCCATGCTCATGCCGAAGATGTGCGTGCCCAGGAAGACCACGACGCCCAGCCCGGTGATGCGATGCAATAACCACAACACGTGCCCGCTGCCACGATAGCGCAGAGACTCACGGGCGGTATGAATCAGAGGAGTCAACATCTCAGTAAACCTCGCACATAGATCGATTCAGTAGAAGTATATGCCCGAATTGGGAGTGGGTATGTCTCATGGTTCAACCTCGGTCGGGCGAAGGCAGCGCCGTCGCCCACCCAGCGTTCTGTCTGCTGGCTGTGAAAACATCAGAGGGCGTGCTCGTAGCTTGAGGGCCGGCATCACTTGACGTCGGTCACTACAACTTCGCCCAAGGTCACCAGGTCATCGGGCCTGCCGGTAGCGAAGCGCAGGCCGTCGGCATCGTAGAAGCCCGTGGCGATGCGCAGGGCGCCGCGAAAGTCTGGGGGAACGCGCAAGGAGAACACCTCGTGAAAGCACTCTCCGGGGTCCCATAGAGATGTGGGGTATTCACCGGCCAGCGGCTCGTGATCGTCCTGCGCGATCAGGCGGCCAGCAGCGTCCAGCGCGTGCACAAACGCCGTGCCGCGTCGCGCGGTGGGATGGACCAGCTCGTACGTCAGCGCTACCGTGAGCACCTGGCCGGCTGCGATCCGTTCCGGCAAGATGGCCTCGCGCAGCCAGATGCCGTCAAAAGAGCCGATGGGGGGCTGCCAGAACACCGGCATCTGTGGGCCTTCGGGGATCTTGAATCGCCCGACGATGGGCGCCACCGGGCGGCCTTCGCGATCTGTCACGGGCAATGCGGCGAAGCTGCCCATGCGCGGCGGCTGGTCAGCGCTCACCGGGTCGAAGGGGAAGACCGCCACGTACAACTTGCCGAGCGCCGGCAAACGGGCGCAAGGCTTCTCGAGGAGGATGTCATACGAATCCACGAAGACATCGCCAGGCCGCCAGTTGGTGCTTGGGTAGTTGCCCAGGTTTGGGTATACGTTGATTGTCCCCAGCACTTCGTTGCCGCGCCCCAAGACGCTGATGCCAAAAGCGTAGTGCCGCCGTTCGGCGCGCAGCGCGCGCCAGGTCAACCTGACCCGTGCGTATTGGCGCATCCCCTCGCGGTCGGGCAGCAGCGCAGTATGCGCGGCGGCGTCCACGAGTTGAACGAGGTCGCCGAAGGTCAGCAAAGGAGCGACGTTCTTCGCTTGGACGAGGGCGGGCTGGTAACGTGGTTGAAGATAGGCAAACGGCACGGCCAGAGCAAACAGCCCCATCGCAACCGGCAAGGCTGTGCGCAGGCGGGTTCGTCCTATCAGATACGCCCAGCCGAAGCCTAACAAGCCGGCGTAGGCGGTCAGCGCCGGCATGAGGTAGCGCCCTGGCATGAGGGCCGGATCTTGGTAGAACAGCGCGCGGTAGAGCGGCAGGATCATCATGCTGATGGCCAGCATTGCCAGCAGCGCCAGCGCAGTGCGCACTTTGCTAGCCGATCGGCGAAGGCTTATGAGGCAACCGAGCAAGCCGAGGACGGTGAAGATCGCAAATGCGACATAGGTCCACTCCGCCATCGGCACGTTTCCCCAGCCGAACTTGCCCCAGAAGGTGCGAAAGGTATTTACGAACAAGGCAGGCAGCCAGGCGTCGCGCAGCGAGACCAGCAAGCCCTCGCCGATGACGCTGGTGGGCGCGGCGAGGAGGGGATTATTTGGGTTGCGATCTACCAGCAGCCGGCCGTAGCGCGTTAAGTTGTAGGCAAGATAGGGCAGGGCCAGCCCGGCAAAAGCGCCGTAGCTCAGCGCGAGCTGCGTCAGCCAGCGTCGGAGCGGCCAGCCCATGCGCCAGGCGATGAGCGTCACGCCCAGGCCGGCGAAGCCGAGCAAGGCCAGGGCATTGTTCTTGGAGAGGAAGGCCAGGCCGAGCGCCAGGCCGAGCGCGAGCGCCGGCTTGTGCGCGTTTGGGCGCGCATCTATCATCCGCAACAGGCAATAGGCAACCAAGGCGCCCATCGCGGTCACCAGCGCGTCGTTGTTCACCATCGCGCCGATGAAGATCACCTGCGGGTTGAAGCCGGCGATGGCGGTAGCAAAGAGCGCCGACGCCCCTCCCCTCCCGAAGATCAGGTTGGCGCTGGCTGCGATCAAGGCAACGGCCAGGCCGGTGAGCAACGCCGAGACGGCGCGCGCAGCGTGAAGGGCCAGCATGGTGCCCTGCCAGGGGAAGGCCTCGGCCGGCTGGCGCAGCATGATGCGAAACCCGCGCCGGTTCGATCCCTCCAGCGCAAAATGGTTGAACTCCGGCTGAAGGTCGTCGCTGCGGTCAATCCAGAAGGTGAGGCCGGCGACGATGAGGTAATACAACGGCGGCTGATGCGATTGGTCGAACAGCACCTTCTCGCCGCCCAGCGCGTCGGGCAGCCCGCGCGCAGAGGCCACATGGTTCACATAGGCGAAGTGGCCGGTCTCGTCGTGCGCTTCCCAGGGTGGGTTGATCGCGCCGTAGAGCAGCGCGAGCGCGATGTGTCCGGCCACGATCAACCACTGCCAGCGGGTGGGCACATGGTGCGGCATGCAGTGCGCTTGATTATCCATCCATGGTCGCAATGTGTTCACGATCAGGGGGTGGGCGACGGCAGCGCCGTCGCCTACAGAGACGAAGCCGCGGGCTGCGTCGGTCTGAAACTCACGGCGAGCAGTGGTGTTAAGGTACATGCGATGAAGCGCACGATCAGCTTTCTCAACGGCGCCTTCGTCGGCGCCCTCGCCGGCGCGCTGCTCGCGCTGTTACTGACCCCGAAATCCGGCCAAGACCTGCGCGACGCGATCAAGCGCGAAGTGGACGACATCATGACCGAAGGTCGCCGCGCGGCTGAGCAGCGCCAGCGCGAGCTGGAGGCGCAGCTCCAGCAACTGTGGGAGTCATAAATGGCTGAGCTCGTCATTGCCGGCTACGCCATAGACGATAAGCTGCTGGCGCGCAAGCCCATCCGCCGTTGCCGGCTGGAGGCGTGCCAGGCCGCCTGTTGTAGCGATGGCGTATGGGTGGATCACGCTCAGGCTGAGCGCATCCTGGCGCACGCTGCGCTTATCCAACCCTTCTTGCCAGAGGCGCGGCGCGACCCGTCGCAGTGGTTTGCTGAGCTGCACGAAGACCCCACTTTTCCTTCGGGCCGCTGCATCGGAACGACCACCGTCGCCGATCCTACGCATCCGAACGGCAGCACATGCATCTTCCTGCGCCCTTCGGATCGCCGCTGTGCCATCCAAGCCGCCTGTCTGGCGGCTGGCCGGCCCGCCTGGGAGCTTAAACCTTACTACTGCTGCCTATTCCCGCTGGTGGACGAAGAAGGCGAAGGTTCAGGTGCGCGCCGTCTGACGCTGGACGACGAGAACGACCTATTTCGGCGCGGCGGCGGTTGCTACGAGCTGTGCGCAGAGGCGCAGCCCGTCTTCCAGGTCTATGCCGAGGAGACGGCGCTGGCGCTGGGCCTGGAGGGCTACCGCCAGCTCTGCCAGCATGCCGGCGTCGCGCCGCGTTTGTAGGCTAGAGCACCAGTTCGCTGGTGCGGATGCGGCTGATGCCTCCGCCGCCTTCGATGCTGCGCCCGCCGCCGAAGCCGCGAAAGTATGGCTCGCCCAACAGCGCTGCGCGATGCGCGGCGAAGAGCATGACCGGAATGCAGGCCACCAGAGGCGTATATACCTCTGGCATTGGTGCAAAGGGCAAGTCGGGCAGCGCTTCTGCCGTCGCCGGCGCGACCTCGATCACTTGCCTGCCGATGGCTTGCATGGCTACCTTGACCTCGGCGGCGCGGCTGGCGTCCCGCTCACGGGCCGTAATTAGGAAGGTTGGGGTGGCCTGGGCGCGCGCGAAGTATTGCAAATGCGCCCACTCTTCCACGTCTTGGCCGAGCGCCGAGTCGCCGCTCGCTTCCAGTATCTTGGCTGCGCCGAACTGCGCTGTGCCGAAGTTGGGGCCGCTGCCGCAGAAGACGAACTCGGTCGCTTGGCGCGTGGCTTCAGCCCAGCCATACGCGGCGTCGTCGCTCAGCGCAATCGTCCGCGCCATCTGGTCAGCCGCGCCCGCTAACGTCGCTCGCCAGGTCGCCACGGATTGGCCGCGCGCTTCGGCGATGTGCAGCGCGCAGGCGAACAGCATGATCAGGGAGGCCAGGTAAGAACGCGCGCCGGGCACCTGGACGCCGTCGGCGCTGGGCAGGTCCGGCACGCGCGTGGTCAGCACGGCGCCGGCTGCTTGAGCGATGGGCGTGTGCGCGCCGCTGGTGATGGCCAACGTGCGCAGGCCGCGCGCCTTGGCCCGCATGATGCCCTCGATGGTGCGCGTGACGCCGCCCGACACCGAGATGCCGATCACCAAGCTGGTCTGCGCGCGCTGCGCATAATTTGGCACGTCAAAGTTAACCACGCTGTAGCGAGAGAACGACATCGCATTGTGCGCTTCGGTCGGCAGGCCGGCGATAGATTCAAACGCGAACTCGGTCGCCAGCGCAGCAAAGTAGCTATCGCCACAGCCGACTAGGTGCAGGCGCTCCAGCGAGCGGCAAAAGTCATCGTCCAGGACCTGAGCAGCCTCGCGCATAAAAGGCTCGGCCACCTCGCCCGCCAACTGTGGCAGGGTAAGGATGTGCTCCCGAAAGGCGTTCATCGGGAGGAGATTGTATGCGGCGGCGTGCTGGGGTATGCATTCATGTCCGGGGGCAAGTCTGATCTCACCGCGGAGAACGCAGAGAAAAAGCAGTGCGGCTGATTCGCGGCTCGGTGAACGCACCCGTGCTGGAACTCATCCAGAAACAGTGTCTCGGCAAAATCCCTAATGCACGCCAGACGCACCAGTTTTCAAAGCGCGCACCAAAGCAGCTCAGTAACCAGCGATCCGGTCGTTCAATCTCCCATCGTCGCTTCTCTCATCTTGCGTTGGGCATATTCACGAATAGAGGCCAATCGTTTAATGTGTCATGCCGGGTCGCTGTGTTGAATGTCAAGAGGTGCGCCTTCGGATTCCTGCGCTACGAAACACCTGGAATCCCGCCAACCGAAGCCCTGCAGGGTCACGATGCACCTCGCCTCACTGTCATCCTGAGTCACTCAGCATGACAAACTGGTATGACAAGCTGAACGATATCCGTAAACGCACCTGTGTAAATCCGAACTCACGTTAGCATAATAAGTACGCTCCCTAATTATTCTTCTGTCTCTCGCAGGCTGCGAGCCTGTGGGAGGATGGCTTTGCCCCTATTCGTGAACGCACCTCCGTGCAATGCCCTTTGCGTTATAAATAAACTGCATGTCGGTGGTCGAGGAGATCAAGCGGCGGGTGGACATCGTCGAGGTGATCGGCAGCTACGTCCAGCTCACCCGTAGCGGGCGCAACTACAAAGGGCTTTCGCCCTTTAAGCAGGAGCGCACGCCCTCGTTCTTCGTCTTTCCGGAGACGCAGACCTTTAAGGACTTCTCCAGCGGCGAACAGGGCGACGTCTTCTCCTTCCTGATGAAGAAGGAGGGGCTGACCTTCGGCGAGGCGCTGCGCGCGCTGGCCCGCCGCGCTGGCGTGACGCTGGAGGCGCCCACGCCCGAACAGCAGCGCAGCGCAGCCCACGCTGAGCGCCTGCGCGCGGCGCTGGCCGATGCCGCGGAGTACTTCCACCAGCTCCTGACCAGCGCGCCCCAGGCCGCAGCCTGCCGCGCCTACCTGCGTGAGCAGCGCGGGCTGAGCCAGGCGACGATCGAGGCGTGGCAGCTTGGCTACAGCCTGGCCGACTTCCAGGCGCTCTTGACCCACCTGACGGCGCGCGGCTACAGCGCCCAGGAGCTGGTGGACGCCGGCCT
>DAOTYZ010000021.1:0-5903 GCA_034434555.1 Candidatus Roseilinea sp. | reverse complement strand
GTGCCAGCACGACAAGCGCGCATGAGCGTGCGGTATGCGAGCTTAACGATTCAGCCGCCTAATCCACGCTCGAAAGAAGCAAGCCGTTGCAACTGCAGGTGATTTTGGCTGAGGAAGACAACCCACCTACCGGGCATCAGGCAGTGCGCTGGTTGCTGGTTACAAGCTTGCCCGTGTCAAGCTTGGAAGATGCGCTACACTGTTTGCATTGGTACAGCTACCGTTGGCTAATAGAACGCTTTCACTTTGTGCTCAAGAGCGGCTGTCGATTCGAGGACTTACAACTGGAGAACGCCGAGCGCCTGAAACGTGCACTTGCCAGTTACCTCATCGTTGCCTGGCGTTTGTTGTGGTTGACCTACGAAGCGCGTCGCCAACCAGAGCAACCATGCAGCGAGGTGCTAGAGACGTATGAATGGCAGGCGCTTTACTGCTTCCATCATCGCACACCTCATCCTCCGCCGCACCCGCCCACCCTGCGTCAGGCCGTCCATTGGATTGCACGTTTAGGCGGCTTCCTCGGTCGGCGTGCAGACGGCGAACCCGGTGTCAAGACCATCTGGCTAGGATTTCGCCGCCTTGCTGACATCGCGGCAGCCTGGCAATTGATGCACAGCATGCTCGGCAATCCCCCAAGCACTTATGGGTAATGCTAAGCCCCAGAAGGGGTGTGTTCGCCAACAGGGGCAAAGGTGTCTCTAGTGATGCATTGGTCTGGGGACGTCCGCCCCAGCAGGGCAGCGCATGCTAACATTGTCTGTCCTCGTCTTCCATGCGCATCGCCCTCCTGCACTATTCGGCCCCTCCCGTCGTCGGCGGCGTGGAGGGGGTGCTGGCGCACCAAGCCCGCGCGCTGGCCGAGCTGGGCCACGTAGTGCGCATCCTGGCCGGCCGCGGTGAACAAACCCTCCCCAACGTCCCCTTTGTCCACCTCCCCCTGGCCGACTCGCGCCATGCGCGCGTGTCGCAGGTCAAGGCGCAGTTGGACCTCGGCCAAGTCGAGCCGGCGTTCGCTGCGCTGCGCGATGAGCTGAACGCCGCGCTGCGGGCGGCATTGGCCGATGCCGACGTGTTGGTCGCCCATAACGTCTGCTCGCTGCACAAAAACCTGGCCCTCACCGCCGCGCTATACGACCTGTTCTGCGCTGCGCGCCCCGTCGGCTTCTCCGCGCGCCTCGTCATCTGGCATCACGACCTGGCCTGGGCGACGCCACGCTATCGCGCCGAGCTGCACGAGGGCTATCCCTGGGCGCTGCTGCGCGCGCCCTGGCCGGGCGCGGTTCACGTCGTCGTTTCCGAGCAGCGGCGCGCCGAGCTGGCGGGCTTAACCGGCCTTTCACCGAACGCGATTAAGGTCATCCCCAACGGCTTGGACATCGCGCGCTTTCACAAACTCGAAGCCCAGACGCAAGCGCTGATCCGGCGCATGCGGCTGATGGAGGCCGATGCGATCCTGCTCCTGCCGGTGCGCCTGACGCCGCGCAAGAACATCGAGTTGGCGCTGCACACCCTGGCCGCGCTGCGTTCGCACTTCCGCCGGCCCGTGCTGATCGTCACCGGCCCGCTCGGCCCCCACAATCCGGCCAACCTGCGCTATTTCCAGTCGCTCAAGGCGCTGCGCGCTGAGCTGGGCCTGGAGGACGCGGCCTACTTTCTGGCCGAGTGGAGCGACCACTTTTTGCCCGATGCCGTGATCGCCGACTTCTACCGGCTGGCGGACGCGCTGTTCTTCCCCAGCCGCGAGGAGGGCTTCGGCCTGCCGATGCTCGAGGCGGCGGCCAGCCGGCTGCCCATCTTCTGTAGCGACATCGCCCCGCTGCGCGCACTGGGCGACGGCGAGGCGTGCTTCTTCTCGCCCGACGAGGACCCGCGCCGGCTGGCCGAGCTGATCGCCGGCCAGCTCAGCGAGAGCGCAGCCTTCCGCGCTGCGGTGCGCGTCCGCAGCCGCTATAGCTGGGAGCAAATCGGCGCCCGTTACATCGAGCCGCTGCTGGTGCAGACGCTGGAGGAGCGATGAATAAAAAGACCCTCTTCGCCTCGCTGCGCAAGATCCTGGTGCCGGTGGTGCACGGTCGCACCGATGAATCGGCGATCAAGCTGGCCGAGCTGCTGGCGCCGGAGGTGGTGCTGGTCGGCGTGGTGTGTCTGCCCGCCGACGGGTCGTTGAGCGCAGGGGCGGGCAAGGCACAGGAGCTGCGCCGGCTGCTGCGCAAGCTGGGGCGCGGCCATCAGGTGCGCGCCCGCTTGCAGGTGCTGGTCACCACGACGCCTTGGCAAGACCTACAACCGGTGATCGAAGCCGAAGCGCCCGACTTGCTGCTGCTGGATAGCGACGGCCATCTGACCAGCCTGGGCACGCCCGCCGAGGAGGTGCTCAGCCATCCGGCCTGCGACGTGGGCTTGTTGCGCGGCCCGCTCTCTTCGGTTGAGCGCGTGCTGGTGCCGGTGCGCGGCGGGCCGTCGGCGGAGCTGGCCCTGCGCATCGGCCTCAATCTCTCGCCCAGGGAACTCTACGCGCTGCACATTCAGCTCACCGGCGACCCTGCTTCTAACGCGCCGTTCAAAGCCATCGAGCGCGTCCTGCAGCGCATGCCCGAAGTCCAACTGCGCAGCATCGTCACCGCCGACACGGCCAAGACCATCGTCGAGCAGACCCAGGCCATCGCCGCCGACCTGGTCATCCTGGGCGCGTCGGCGCGGGCCGGCCAGACCGGCGCCGCGCTCGGCCCGGTGGCTGAATACGTGCTCGCCCAGATCAGCGCGGCGGTGCTGGTGGTCAAGACCCGCCGGCCGCTCCCCGCTTCGTTCGCCGACGAGCGCGTGAGCGCCGGCGCGATCTCGCTGCTGGTGGATAAGTGGTTCGCCCAGAACACCTTCCAAGCCGACGAGTTCGCCGACCTTCACCACCTGGTGGACTTAAAGCAACAGCAGGGCCTCACCATCAGCCTGGCCCTGCCGGCCCTGAACGAAGAGGCCACCGTCGGCAAGGTCATCCGGACGGTCAAGCAGGCGCTGATGGACAAGGTCCCCTTGCTGGACGAGATCGTGCTGATTGACTCCAACTCCACCGACCGCACGCGCCAGATCGCCGAGAAGGCCGGCATCCCCGTGTATATCCATCAGGAGCTGCTGCCGGCCTACGGCGCGCGCAGCGGCAAGGGTGAGGCGCTTTGGAAGAGCCTGTTCGTCACCCGCGGCGATCTCATCATCTGGATTGACACGGACATCGTGAACATCCATCCCCGCTTCGTCTACGGCATCATCGGGCCGATGCTGATCAACCCGGAGATTCAGTTCGTCAAGGGCTTCTATCGCCGGCCGCTGCGGGTGGGCGATAAGCTACAGGCTGGCGGCGGCGGGCGGGTGACCGAGCTGACCGCCCGGCCACTGATCAACCTCTTCTACCCGGAGCTATCGGGGGTGATTCAGCCGCTCTCCGGCGAATACGGCGGGCGGCGGACGGCGCTGGAGCGCTGCGCGTTCTCGTCCGGCTACGGCGTGGAGACCAGCCTGCTGATTGACATCTACGAGCTGTTCGGCCTCTCGGCCATCGCCCAGGTGGACCTGCTGGAGCGCATTCACCACAATCAATCCCTGGAGGCGCTCAGCAAGATGTCGTTCGCCATCATCCAGACGGTGATGCGCAAGCTGGAGCGACACTACGAGCGCGCCTTCATCGCCGACGTGAACAAGACGATGAAGCTGATCCGCTACCAGGCGGGCGGCTATTACCTGGAGCTGGAGGAGATCGCCGAGCTGGAGCGCCCGCCGATGATCGAGATCCCGGAGTACTTGGCCAACCGGCCGACCCTCACACGCAGCGAGGACGCATGACCTATCTCTGGTTGGTGCGGCACGGCCAAACCGATTGGAACGTCCAGGGGCGCTGGCAGGGCCAGACGCCCGATGCGCCGCCGCTCAACGCCACCGGCCTGGCCCAGGCCGAGGCTGTGGCCGAACAGCTCTCAGCGCAGGCTTCACAAGACGGGCTGGCCTTCGCCGCGATTTACAGCAGCGACCTGCTGCGTGCGCGGCAGACGGCGGAGATCATCGCGCGGAGGCTGGGCCTGCCGGTTCGGTTGGACGCCCGCCTGCGCGAGGTGCATTTGGGTGTATGGGAGGGGAGGTTGGGCGACGAGGTGGCGCTGCACTACGTGGCCGAGCTGGAAGCGCGTTGGCGCGACCCGGTGCATTCGCGCCCGCCGCAGGGCGAGAGCATCTATGAGGTCGCGGCGCGGGTCGGCCAGGCGTTCGACGCGATCGCCCGCGCCCATCCCGACCAGCACGTGGTCGTCGTCTCGCATGGCTTGGCGCTTGCCGCTGGGATGTGCCTGGCCGAGGGCCGGCCGCTGGCGGAGGTCTTCACACGCATCCCGGATCATGCGGTGGCGCAGATGATCCAGTGGTGGAGGTAGGGGGAACATTCATCACCGGGGCAAAGCTCCGGATGGGCGGCGCAGTGCCACTCCGCGTTCACAGCCAAGACCTTGGCGGGCGTAGGCATTGCCTTCGCCCACCCTCTATTCGCCCATTCAAATACGCCTCTGTTGAACCGGCTACAATCGCTCGCGTATGCGCGTCTCCGTCATACGGGGTCAGATTCAAGCCACGCCTGCCGATGCGATCATCGTCAACTCGTTCGAGGGTGTGACCACACCCGGCGGCGCAACAGGCGCGGTGGACGCTGCGCTGCGCTTGGGCAACACAGGCGAACGCGGTGCGATCAGCCGGCTAATCGCCCTGGGCGACTTCACAGGTAGGCTCAACGAGGTGGGGGTTGTCTACACCCATGATCAGTTGCCGGCCCCGCGCGTCCTGGTCGTCGGTTTGGGCGACCGCGAGGCGTTCACGCTTGACTGCATCCGACAAGCCAGCGGCTCGGCAGTGCGCAAGGCGCGCGAACTGGGCTGTAAACGGGTGGCCACCATCGTCCACGGCAGCGGCATCGGCGGCCTAGATCCGCGACAGGCCGCCCAGGCGACCGTTGAAGGTGCGTTGATGGGCAGCTATCAGTTCGGCGAGCACAAGTCTCAGGCCAATGAGAGATCCGTTGAGGAACTCCTCGTCGTTGAGTATGACGGCAGCAAGCTGGACGCCATCAAGGCCGGCGCGCAGGCCGGCGAAGCGATCGCCCGCGCGGTGAACGCAGCGCGGGCGCTGATCAACCGCGCGCCCAACGTTTTATATCCAGACGCCTTCGCCCAGGCCGCTCGTGAGATGGCTGCTCAACACGGCCTGCAGTGCGTCGTCCTCACCGAGGCCGAGATCGCCACAGCCGGCATGGGCGGCGTGCTGGCCGTCTCGCAAGGCAGCCAGCACCCCCCGCGCTTCGTGATCCTGGAGTACATGCCAGAAGGCCAAAAGGGTGAGATGCCGCCGCTGGTCTTCGTCGGCAAAGGCGTGACCTTCGACACGGGCGGCATTTCCATCAAACCCAGCGAGGGCATGCAGGCGATGAAGGCCGACATGAGCGGGGCAGCCGCGGTGTTCGGCGCGATGCAAGCGATTGCCGACCTCAAAGCGCGCCGGCGCGTCGTCGGCCTGCTCCCGCTGGTGGAGAACATGCCATCAGGAAACGCCTACCGCCCCGGCGACGTGCTCACCATGATGAGCGGCCTAAAGGTAGAGGTGGTCAGCACGGACGCCGAAGGGCGGCTCATCCTGGCCGATGCCCTGCACTATGCCAAGCGCTACCGGCCGCGCGGCGTCGTGGACCTGGCAACCTTAACGGGCGCTTGTGTGGTCGCCCTGGGCGAGGGCGTCGCCGCCGGCGTCTTCAGCAACAACGAAGACTGGTGCGCCGCCGTGCTCAAGGCCGCTGAAGCGCAAGGCGAGAAGATGTGGCGCTTGCCGCTCTATAGCGAATACGGCGACAAGATCAGAAGCGATGTCGCCGACATCAA
>DAOTYZ010000020.1:0-7817 GCA_034434555.1 Candidatus Roseilinea sp. | reverse complement strand
CACAGGATGACCGCTATCCAAGTGGCGCAGGCACCATGAAGCGCGTGGGGCGCGTGCGACGGTCAATCTCCCACGGATAAACGATGTATGCGTCCGTGACCGCAGCGTAATAGGTGGGTTTCTGATTTGGGAAGAGTGAGGCGGACGGTTTGTAGTGCAAGACAGCGGTCTCGGTGGTGGCCCCGCTGGCCTCGATGCGCCGGCGTACTGACATAATGTGGCGGCCATGCGTCCAGACGTCGTCCACGATGAGCACGCGCCGATCGCGCGTAAGTTCCTCAGGAGGAAACTGGAGGAAGGTAGGCCAGGCCAACAGGCGCGGCGCGTTGCCGGCTGGGAACTCCACCGCTGCTGTTAGAATGTGCTTAATGTCCAATGCCTCGGCGATCATCCCGCCAGGGATGATGCCGCCGCGCGTGATCATCACAAGCAAGTCAAAGCTTCCCACCATTTTGGGAATGAGTTGATCGATGAGTGCATCAACGTCGGCCCAGGTCAGGATTTCTTGCCGCGGGGGTTCTTCTCTGCTCATCCTTAGACGACCTTTATAGGATATATCTGCATGAGTGTACCTTAAGCCCATGCGAGCTTCTATAGCCAGCCGCTCACTATCGTCCAGAAACCTAGCGCTCGCCGCTGTGGTTGCGCTTATCGCGGGGCTAATTGGGCTGGCCGTTGTGCTGTTCGTCGCCAACATCCGCGAAATCCGTCCGCCGGCCAGTGCCGGCTTGCCCGACGCAGCAGCGCTTCAGCTTTTGCCCACACCCACTGCAACGTCCACGCCCCTGCCACCGCCAACCGACACGCCGGTTCCCCCACCGCCACCGACCGACACGCCGCTTCCTCCGCCACCGCCCACGGAGGTGCCGCTTGAGCCGCGAATAGACCCTACGCCTGAACCTATTCCCACCCCGCAAGCGGATCTACCGTCGCGTAGCCCTGGGCGCATCCCGAGTTCCTCAGTGCGGTGCGGCGTGCGCGTCGTGCATGTGGTCAAGCCGGGAGAGAACCTGTTTCGGATCGCGCTGCGCTACAACACGACCATTCTATCCGTCGCTCGGCGGAATAACATCGCCGACCCGCGCTTGATCCGCACTGGCCAGCGCCTGCACATCGTCACCTGTCGTTAGGCGCGCTTACTGAGTGGTGATGGCGATGTCTGTCATTGGCACGACCTGAATCCACGTGTTGCCCGGTTTCAGCGCTATCTTGTTGTCGTTCACGTCCAGCAAGTCTAGGTGACCGATCATCTCTGGATTGCGTCGCCAGCGGCCGCCCACCTCCATGCCGTCGCGGAAGACGCGCAGCGGGCCTTCGCCCCATAATTGAATTTCTATTGAGCGCGCTCCGCTCACATCCTCAACGATTAGCGTGGTGACGTGGGGCGCATGGACGACCAGGACGTTTGCCGCTGTGAGCTGCTCGCCGGTGAGCTTGTCTATCTGCTTCTCGTTGCGCAATGACTTTAGCCATTTGCCGATCTTGGGTTCGTAAGTCCAGATCACATTGCCAGACTTGTAGCCCACGTTCAGCACGCGCGTCGGCTTGCCCTGCGGCGGGTTGGGGTCGAACGTCCAAGAGCGGAAGGCCGAGGGCTTATTCACCCCGCGGCTCTCCAGCTCTTCCCACGCTCGGATGGTGTTCGCAAACAGGTTGTGTGGCGGCAGGCGATCCGACGTGCGGAAGGCAGGGCAAGTGGGGCACTCCTTGCCGCCCATGTCGCTGATCATGGTCAGGTTGTTGCGATAGGCGTATGAGGCGCGCATCAGCGGCTTGACGCCTGGGCTGGTGCCGGAGCATAGCAGCGCGGCGTCAAATATCGCCGGCAATTCAATGTCAATCAGCCGGCAACTGCGCACCGAGCCAACCATGGTCGGCGCGTTGGTCAGAAATAGCGCTGTAAAGCGCGTGATGCTCCCCTCTGAATAGTGCTCTACAACGATGTCGGCGCTGTTCAGACCAGACTGCGGGCGCACGTCAGACGTGTTGGCTACCTTTACCAGGAGCGGTCGTCGCTTGAGCGCGGCAGGATCGGTCAAGGGCAGGCCGGTAAAAGGATTGACCCCATCGGTCTGACCATTGGCCACCGCCGGCGCGTCGGAGACAGCGCCGGAGACCTGCAGTTCTGCCGTAGGTGTTGGCTGCGGCGTTGGGGTAGGCGCGGGCGTCGCGGTTGAAGTGACGGGCACGTAGATAGTGACGATTGGCTCGAAGGGCGCTGGGGTAGGTGAAGGCGCGCTCGCCCCGCAGGCAGCCAGCAGCGTCACACTCGCCAGCGCGGCGCTGAGCAGTGCGTATCGGTTTTCTCTCACTTTCATGGCTGATGACATCCCCAAAGAGCGACGACCATGAGTCTGGCAGGCCAACAGTTGACGCCAATTGTAAGCTGTGGCTGGAACTGTGGGTGCATTTGTGATTTGAGGCGCTTATGCTTGGCGTGGCCGGCATAAGCCCGCGAGGGTCACCGGCGCCCTGCCTGCCCCTTTGTCACCCTTAGCGAAGCGAACCTTGGCTGAGGCGCTGCGGAGTTGCTCATGTTCGGCGGCTGCGTGGGGGCATAACGACGCTAGCATGCCAGATGCACCCCTCTACCCCCCGCAGGCTGCGCGGTCTGCGGAAGGACGTCTCTAGACCAATGCATCGCCGGGGATAGCCTTGCCCATGTTGGTGAACACACCCCAGGAACGCCGGCATCATCTAGTGATGCACATGTAGTGATGCACATGCGCGCATCTACTCAGTCATCTGAGGAGCAACTTCACCCGAGACGGATTGAATGACGCGATGAAGCACGCGAGCAATTGCCAGGGATGAATCTGGTCGCGCCAGGCGCGCTGCTGCTTGGCGCATCTGCTGGAGGGCTTCAGGCTGCGCCAGCCACTGTTTGAGCTGCTTGAGGACAGCCCAGGGGGTGGGGCACCAGGCGCCGGCCTCGTTTTTCACCACGTAATCTACGTTGCCTTCTTCCTGGCCTGGCACCGCGTCGTAAAGGATGATCGGACGCCGAGCGGCGAAAGCCTCACAGATTGTGCCTGGGCCGGCTTTGGTCACCACTACATCCGAAGCCCCCATCAGCTCAGGGATGTTATTGACGAAACCGAAGACGCGCATTGGCACGCGCGGGTTGAGGAACTCCAGGTTCTCTTTTACGGTCTGGTTGCGCCCGCACACGACAATGAGCTGAAGGGGAAGCCCGCTGAGCGCGATCTGGCGCGCAGTGACTTCCAGGCGGCCCATGCCATCGCCGCCGCCAATGAGCAACACCACCATGCGCTCATCCAGGCCCAGCTCGTGCCGGAGCTTTGGGCCGCCCTGTTCGGCGCGCTGTGCGAAGTCCGGAGCAATGGGTTGGCCGGTGATCGCTATCTTGTCGGGTGGGACGAGGTTTTTGATCGCTTCGTCGCGCGCCTCTTCGGTGGGCACGATCAGGTAATCCACATCGGCGGCGTAGTGCGCGACGTGGCCGGTGACCAGGTCGGTGACAACGTGGATGTAAGCTGCGTTGAGCTGATGCCGGCGCAGTGCCTGTGGAATGGTTTGGTTGAACAGCGGGTGACAAGAGACGTAGAGAGCGGCCGGGTGATCACGCACAATAGCATCAGCCGTCTTCTCGCTCAGAGGCTCTAGAAGATTGCGCAGTGCGATGACGCGCCGGCGATTGTTGCTGGCGTGAAAGCCCAGTGCGTAAAGCACGCGCGCGTGGTTCACCCACATTGGGTATGTCTCGGTGAAGGCGTTGATGAGAAAGGGCGCGTTGCTCAACCCATCTACCAGCTCGGTCTCATAGCGGTCCGGATATAGCATCTGAACGGCTTGGGCGATCGCCTGGGCAGCGCTGCGATGGCCGCCACCGGTGTTCCCGTAAAGCAGAACAATCTTCTTCATGAGAATTGCGCACCAGAATAATGCACAGCGCCGAGGACGCACGCCATCCGACGCTCAAATGTGCGGCGCATCTTATTGACGCGCCGGCAGCACACACAATGCGTTGAGCCAACGTCAGCGCCGCCCCTCGCCACCGTCCAGGCCATACCCGCGACATGCATGCGACCTGCACAAGCAAATCACGTCGCTAGGCTGGGCCGGCGCTCGGTGATTCAAGGCCACTTCCTAAATTCTAATAGGGAATCGCCTTGCTATAATCCGATAGCCTCATGAATGGACCCCTTGTCAGCTTGATCAATGGTCTGGCCAGCGGTGATCTAGCACTGATATTATCAGCATTGATAATCTTGGTGCTACTCTTAGGGGTTGCATTCCCCGTCCATGAACTCGCCCACGCCGCCGCAGCGCGTTATCTCGGCGATGACACTGCCGAGCAGCTGGGACGAATCACGCTAAACCCCCTTGCCCATCTTGACCCTTGGGGCACGCTGCTGTTTGCCCTCACCGGCTTTGGCTGGGCCAAGCCTGTGCCGGTCAATCATTATCGGCTGCGCGGCGACCCGCGCTGGTCGTTCGCCCTGGTGGCGTTGGCTGGCCCAGCGTCTAACCTGCTATTGGCCGTGTTGTTTGCCGCACTCTTTCGTTCATTTAGCGCGATTGCCGAGCCTGGGTTCATCAGCGGCGTCGCGCAGATCGCGCTGTTCGTTGCGGTCCAGCTCAACATCTTCCTGGCGCTGTTCAACCTCATCCCCGTGCCGCCCCTGGACGGTTCGCGGCTGCTGGCTGCGCTGCTGCCCGCACGGGGGCAGATTTGGATGGACCAGCTAGAACGTTACGGATTTTTGATCCTGTTCGCGTTGGCAGCGACGGGCCTGCTGGGCCGGCTCATCAGCGCGCCGGCTGCTCTGCTTGGCCGTACAATGCTTGGGTTGTGACGACAGCCAACATGACCAAGGCCAAAATCGCCCTCATCGGTTGTAACTTCGTCGGAATGTCGCTCGGCCTGGCGCTCAAGCGAGCGCTTGAAGCCGTGGAAGTGGTGGGTCACGATAAAGACCGCGAGGCAGTCCGCAGCGCTGAAAGTGTGCAGGCCGTTGACCGCAGCGATTGGAATCTGCCCAGGACGTGCGAAGGGGCGACGGCCATCTTCATCTGTGTAGGGCGCGACGAACTAAAGACGACCCTGAGCGCCATCGCGGAGGGCGTCACCCCTGATACGCTGATCGTCGCTGTCGGCATCCAAAGTGTCGCTGCGCTCGAGATAGCAAAAGAGCGGCTGCCGAGAGAGGCATCGTTTTTTAGCACAGCGCTGATTTATCATCCTGACCGAGTAAATGGGTTGGTGGCGTTGCCCGACGCAGATAGCGTCCGTGACGCGATTTGGGCCATCGCGCCGAGCGAGGGCGCCAGCACGGCGACGGTGGACACCCTTTTTGCGTTGGCAAGCCGATTGGGAACCAAGCCGCTCTTTATTGATCCGCTCGAGTGCGACGGCATGGCGCTGGCAGTAGAGGTGATGCCGGCTGTGCTCAGCAGCATGTTCATGCTGGCCGTGAGCAACGACGCCGGCTGGCGCGAGCGGATGTGGATGGCCGGCGCGTCCTTTGGCCAGGCCGTCCACGGCGCGCAACAAGCGGCAGCCCTGGCCGACGCATTGGGCGATCAGCCAAACGTGGCCGTGCACTGGCTAAATCAGATCATGCTCCAATGCATGGCCCTGCGCGATGCGATCGCGCAGGGCGAACGCCAGACCGTCGCCGACCTCTTCGCGCGGGCGGAAGAGCGGCGCCAGGAGTGGTTGAGCAACTGGCGCAAGGGGCGGGTCGAAGAGCACATCCCGGTTGAGCGCGATCAAGGCGGGCTGTTGAAGCTCTTCCTGGGCGAGCGCCTGGCTGGCCGGCTGAGTGGCGGCAAAGCGCGCTGAGCGTCGCTCTACAAGTGAAAAGCAATGTAGGACGATATACGATCATCATGCGCATCCTGAGCATTGCCCCAACGTCGTTCTTCAACGATTACGGTTGCCACGTGCGTATCTTGGAAGAAGCCCGTGCGCTGAAGGCGCATGGGCACCAAGTCACCATCCTGACCTACTACAAAGGCCACGACGTGCCGGATGTCCCCATCATCCGCACCATGCCCACGCCGTGGCATCGCGACTACGAAGTTGGCTCATCGCGCCACAAGTTCGCCTTCGATGTCCTGCTTAGTATCCGGCTGCTGCGCGTGCTGGCGCGCAATCGTTTCGACATCATCCATGCCCATTTGCATGAAGGCGCGTTGATCGCCAGCGTCTTGGCCCGTCCCTGGCGCATCCCGGTGGTGTTTGATTACCAGGGCAGCCTGACTGATGAGTTGCTTCAGCATCGCTTTATCCGACCAGGCTCGCCGGCGCACCTGGTCTTCCGTCACGTGGAACAAATTGTGGATGGGATTGCCGATGCCGTAGTCACCAGCACGCAGCGCGCTGCCGATGCGCTGCGCGCCAAACTGGGCACGCGCCTGCTCATCGAAGCGCTGCCGGATGGCGTGAATGCGAGCGTCTTTCATCCAAGCGTGCTTTCGCCGGTCGAGCGCGCACACCTGCGGGCGCATTTTGGGATCGGCGCGGATGAGCCGGTGGTGGTCTTCCTGGGCCTGCTCGCTGCTCACCAAGGCATCGCCTACTTGATCGAAGCCGCTGCGCGCTTGAAGGCGGCGGGCCGGCAGGTGCGCTGGCTGGTGATGGGCTATCCAGGCGCCGAGTGCTGGCAGCGCGCCGCCGCCGACGCGGGCGTTCAAGGGGACGTGATCTTCACCGGTCGGGTGCCATACGCCAACGCGCCGCGCATGCTCGCGCTGGGTGACATCGCCATTGCCCCCAAGCTCTCGCTCACCGAAGGGAGCGGCAAAATCCTGAACTACATGGCGATGGGATTGCCGACGGTCGCGTTTGACACGCCTGCCCAGCGCGAGTATCTGGGGTCGCTGGGCGTCTACGCGCCGGTCGGAGACAGCGCCGCGCTCGCTCAGGGCGTGGCTGATCTCCTGGATCGGCCAGCGCTGCGCCGCGCGCTCGGCGAGCGCTTGCGCCGCGTCGCCGTCCAGCAGTTTGGCTGGGACCGCGCGGCAGCGACGCTGCTGACCGTCTATCGTCAGTTGCTCTCGCACACGCAACCGACGCCGGCGCAGCGACCCCAACGGCAGGACAAGAGGGTCCTATGAAACAGTTCTTCTCCGACTTGCGCGAAGTTTGGCAGTATCGCGCGCTCCTCTACATGCTAGTCGTGCGCGACCTGAAGGCGCGCTATCGCGGCTCCGTCCTGGGCATCGCCTGGTCGTACTTCCAGCCGCTGGGCATGATGCTCGCCTTGACGTTTGCATTCAGCGTCATCAGCAGCGGACCGCCGACGATTGAGCGATATAGCGTGTTTGTCCTGTCCGGCCTGCTGGTGTGGAACTTCTTCTCAGCATCGGTCACCGGCGGCGCCGGCAGCGTGGTGGGCAATGCCGGGTTGGTGAAGAAAGTCTACTTCCCGCGCCTGGTCTTGCCGATCGCGGTTGTGTTCGCTAACCTGGTGAACTTCCTGTTTGCGCTGCTGATGTGGTTGACAATCGCGCTCGTCGTTGGCCATCCCATCAAGCACACGGTGCTATTTCTGCCGGTTGCAATCGCCCTTCAGCTAATCTTCAGTATAGGGATCGCTTTCCTGTTATCTACGCTAAACGTGTTCTATCGCGATACCCAATTCATCCTAGAGTTGGCGCTGCTGGCCCTGTTCTTCCTTACCCCGATCTGGTATGACATTGACAGCGTGCCCCAGCGCGAGGTTGGGTTGTGGCTGCGCCGGCTCAACCCGGTCGCGTCGCTGGTCAACATCTATCAGGACTTGATGTACTGGGGCCGGTTGACGGACTGGGACTTCGTGCTGCGCACGCTGGCCACCGCGCTCGGC
>DAOTYZ010000019.1:0-3324 GCA_034434555.1 Candidatus Roseilinea sp. | reverse complement strand
GTGGTGGGCAGCGCGCGCGTGGGGTGATAGCGCAGGTGCTCATCCATCATCGGCGCGCGCACCTTCTTGCCGGGGTTGAGCAAGCCGCGCGGGTCGAAGAGGTCTTTGAGTTCACAGAAGGCGCGATAGACCTCGCTGCCGAAGAGGGCCTCATTCTGATGTGAGCGCTCATAGCCATCGCCGTGCTCGCCGCTCATCGCGCCGCCCAGCTCGCGGCACAGCGCGAGCGCTTGTTGACCAATGCGCTGCATCTGCTGTATCCCCTCTTTGGTGCGCAGATTGACCAGCGGGCGCACGTGTAACACGCCGGCGCTGGCGTGGGCATAGAACGCGCCCTCCGTGCCGTTGGCGGCGAAGATGGCGTTGAGCCTCTCCACATATTCGGCCAGCCGCTCCACCGGCACAGCCACGTCTTCCACAATGCTGATCGGCTTGGCCGGGCTGCGGATGCTAGTGAGCACGTTCAGGCCCATCCTGCGCACATACCACACGTCGGCCTGTGCGCGCGGGTCGAACAGCGGATTGAGCGCGCAGGGCAGACGCTCGGCTGCCACGAGGCGTCCCAGCCGCGCGACGCCCTCGGCCACCTCGCTGGCGTCGTCGCCGTCGAACTCCACCACCAGCAATCCTTCGGGAACTGCGCCAGCCGGCAGCCAGTCAATGCGCCCGCGACATTCCGGCAGCTCGCGCGCCAGGCGGATGAACATACCGCCGATGAGTTCAATGGCCGCCGGCTGCGCCGTCAGCAGGGCCGGCACGGCGCGCATGGCCTCGACCAGCGACTCGAACGCGGTGACCACCAGCGCGGTCTGGCGCGGCTTCGGGAAGAGATGCAGCGTGGCTTCAACCACGATCCCCAGCGTGCCCTCGGCGCCGGCGAAGAGCGGGGTGAGATGGAAGCGGCTGACCTGTTCAAGGTGGCGCGCCAGGTTGCTCCCTTGTCGCTTGGTGTTGGCCTCGGTCAGGCAGGCGGTGGGGGCCAGGGGATCATAGGTCAACATCTCGGCGATGAAGTCCAGGTTGTAGCCGCTGGCGCGACGCCAAACTTTAGGGAAGTCGCGGCGGATCGCCGCCTCGTAGCGTCGGGCGAGCGCTGCGACATCTGTCGCCAGATGGTTGGCGGCCTCGCCCGCGTCCGCCGAGCATGTGAGCAGCGTCCCATCGGCGAGCACGACCTTGGCCGCGACCAGGTTATCGGCGGTCATGCCATAGCGGATGGAATGCGCGCCGGCAGCGTTGGCGCCGATCACGCCACCGATAGCGGCCCGCTCGGCGCTGGCCGGGTCGGGGCCAAATTGCAGACCGTGCTGCGCCAGCCGGCGATTGAGCTGGGCGAGCACCAGGCCGGGCTGGACGCGCGCGCGGCGCCGCTCAACGTCCACGTCCAGCAGCGCGTCCATGTATTTTGTGGAGTCCAAGATGACCCCTGGCCCAACGGCCGAGCCGCATAGGCTGCTGCCGCCGCCGCGCGGGGTGATCGGCACGCCGTGCTCGGCGCATAGGGCCGCCGTGGCAATCACATCGTCAATAGTCTTCGGCAGCACAACGCCCAGCGGCATCATCTGGTAGTTGCTGGCGTCGGTGCTGTAGATCAGCCGGCTGGGCGCGTCGAAGCGCACCTCACCCGCCACATGGCGCGCGAGCTGGCGCGCCAGCGGGTGATCGTCTGGAGCGATAGGCATCGCGCCGATTGTAAGTCGGCTATGCAGGCGCCTGTGTTGGCCGGACTGCGCGCCGGCCCGACTCGGTTATAGCCCGCGCGACGTTCACCGTCATCAAGATCGCCAGCCCCACCACGAAGAAGAGCACGACCGAGAGGATGGCCGGCCGCAGATTGCCCACGACCTGGTTAACGAAGCCGAAGAGGAAAGGCCCTAGCCAAGACGTGCCGCGCTCGCTGATCTCATATATCGAGAAGAACTCGGCTTCCTTCTCCGGCGGGATCATCTGGGCGAACATGCTGCGGCTGAGCGCCTGGCTGCCACCCAGCACCGTGGCGATGAAGATGCCGAGGATCCAGAACTCCAGCTCGGCCTGGGGAATGCCCAGCGCCGACGGCCCGTAGTCGCGCATGCCGAGGAAGGCGTAGATCACCACCCCGCTCCAGATCAATAGGCTGATCACCAACGCGCGCTTGCTGCTGACCCGGCCGGCCAGCCAGCCGAAGAACAGCGCGCCGGCGAAAGCGACAAACTGGATCATCAGGATCAGCAGCGTCAGCCGTTCAACCGGGATGCCCAGCCCGCCGCGCTCGACCGGCGCCGCGGCAAAGAGCGCCGAGACGGCGATCACCGTCTGCACGCCGTCGTTGTAGATGAGGTAAGCCAGCAGGAAGCGCGCCGTCTGCGGCAGGCTGCGCGATTTGCGCCAGAGGAAGATGCCGATCATCACCAATGGGCCAAGCACAGCGATGAAGATCACCTCCAACGGCAGGCCAAGCAGGGCAACGATCGGGAACAGGACGAAGACGATGAGGGGGGAGAGCAGCAAGCCGGCCACCGTCCGCGATGGCGTCTCCATCGTCTCGCTGAGCTGATCAAACGCTACTTGCAAAATGCCTCGACCAGGCGGAAGGGCGCGCGCGGGCCGGCGCGGGCGCAGCGTGAGCCACGTCCAGACCGACCAGCCCAGCCACCACAGGCCGGCTGAAGCCAGGTTGATGCGCACGGCCAACGCGCCGTCTAGCCCCAGTTGCTCGCGCAGCAAAAAGATGCCGAGGTTGATCGCAAGCAGCAGGCCGCCGCCCAGATAGCCCATCGCCCAGCCAAACGAGGAGACGCGGTCGCGCTGATCTTCGCTGGCGATGTCGGGCAGGTAGGCGTTGTAGAACACGATGGCCGCGCCAAAGGACAGGTTGGCAATGATGAACAGCAGGCCGCCCAGCGGCCATAGGTCCCCTTGCACGAAGAACAGCAGCGTGGTGGCCAGCCCGCCGATGATGGCGAAGAGTTGGAGCATCGCCTTGCGGCGGTGGGCATAGTCGGCGATCGCGCCGAGGATGGGCAGCAGGCCGGCCTGCATGACCACCGAGAACGCGATGCAATAGGGCAGGAAGGACTCCGGCGCCACCGGCAAGCCGAAGAAGCGGGCCAGCCCATCGGGGCTGGCTTTGGCGGCAGCAGCAGCCAGCGAGGCGAGGTATGGGCCGAGGAAGACAGTCCCTACTGTGGTGCTGAAGGCGCTGTTAGCCCAGTCATACATCGCCCAGCCCACAATTTCGCGCCGGTTGTTCACCGGCTGATCGAGCGCGAGAGTGGCCATAGCTGGAACTATCAAAGACGGGTGTGAAGAAAGGATTAAGCAGAACGCGTTGCGCACGCTGGA
>DAOTYZ010000018.1:0-5059 GCA_034434555.1 Candidatus Roseilinea sp. | reverse complement strand
CAGCGGCGCTGGCGCGAATTCGCCGATATATCGTTGAGAATCCGGCCCGCTGGGCGAGCGATCCAGAGAACCGCGGTTGCTAGCTAGGAGGCGGTGCGCAAAGATCACGCCCAACGCCAATGCCCCGACTGCCGCATGCCCGACCAACACCGCGCAAATTGGCCGATAATCCGCAATACGCGATGTCCGGCGTGAAGGAATCCGAGGTTGAATCTCTGGCCCTCGCCTGGCTAGAGGCCGCCGGCTGGCAGGTCAAACACATCGCGCCAGACGGGCTGTTTGCCGAACGGCAGGGCTTTGATCAAGTGATCTTGGAAGGGCGGCTGCGCGAGGCGCTGGGCCGGCTCAACCCCAACCTGCCTGCCGAGGCGCTGGAGGACGCCCGGCGCAAGCTGGCGCAGCCGCAAGGCAGCGACCTGCTCCAGCAAAACCGCGCCTCGCACCGCCTGTTGGTGAATGGCGTGACGGTGGAATACCGCGATGCCAAGGGCGACCTGCGCGGGGCACAGGTCCGCGTGATTGACTTTGATGATCCGGCCAACAACGACTGGTTGGCGGTGAACCAGTTCGCCGTGCTCGAGAACCGCCGCAGCCGCCAGCCCGACATCGTCCTGTTCGTCAACGGCCTGCCCCTGGTAGTCCTGGAGCTGAAGAACCCTGCCGACGAAGAGGCCACCCTGCGCAGCGCCCACCGGCAGCTCCAGACCTACCAAGCCGAGACCCCTTCGCTCTTCGTGACCAACGCAGTGCTGGCCATCTCCGATGGCCTGGTCGCGCGCGCCGGCGCGCTGGGCGCGGGGTTTGAACTGTTCAAGCCATGGCGCACGATCGGCGGCGACGCGCCCGCTGACCCCCACCTTCCAGAGCTACAAGTGCTGATCGAAGGGTTATTCGCCCCGCAGCGCTTCCTGGAATTCGTCCGCGATTTCATCGTCTTTGAGGACGACGGCGGCCGGCTGGTCAAGAAGATCGCGGCCTACCACCAATTTCACGCGGTGCGCGTGGCGGTTGAGGAGACGCTGCGGGCGGCCAAGCTGAGGGCGCAACCCCGCCGCCTGGCCGAGGGCAAAGGGACCTATCTGGCGCGGCCGGCCGGCGGCGCGCCCGGCGACCGGCGCATCGGCGTGGTCTGGCACACGCAGGGCGCGGGCAAAAGCCTGACCATGGCCTTCTACGCCGGCCGCATCATCCGCGAGCCGGCCATGGAGAACCCGACGATCGTCGTGCTCACCGACCGCAACGACCTCGACGACCAACTCTTCGGCACCTTCATCCGCTGCCAGGACCTACTGCGCCAGCCGCCGATCCAGGCCGAGAGCCGCCAGCATCTGCGCCAGCTCCTGGCCAGGGCTGCCGGCGGGGTGGTGTTCACCACCATCCAGAAATTCCTGCCGGAGGAGCGCGGCGATCGCCATCCGCTGCTCTCGGACCGTCGCAACATCGTGGTGATCGCCGACGAAGCGCACCGCAGCCAATATGACTTCATAGACGGCTTCGCGCGCCACCTGCGCGATGCGCTGCCGAACGCCTCGTTCATCGGCTTCACCGGCACGCCGATCGAGAAAGCCGACGCCAACACCCGCGCCGTGTTCGGCGATTACATCAGCATCTACGACATCGAACGCGCGGTGCAAGACGGCGCGACCGTGCCGATCTACTACGAGAGCCGGCTGGCCAAGCTCAACCTGCCAGAAGAACTAAAACCCGAGATTGACGAGGCGTTCGAGGAAGTCACCGAAGGTGAGGAAGCCGCGCGCAAGGAACAGCTCAAGACCAAATGGGCGCAGCTCGAAGCCATCGTCGGCGCCGAGCGGCGGATCGCGCTGGTGGCCCAAGACATCGTGGCGCACTTTGAACAGCGACTGGAGGCCCTGATGGGAAAGGCGATGATCGTCTGCATGAGCCGGCGCATCTGCGTCGCAATGTACCAGGCGATCGCGCGCCTGCGCCCGGATTGGGTTGACGAGGACGATGACAAAGGCGTGCTCAAAGTGGTGATGACCGGCTCGGCGGCTGATCCTGCTGAATGGCAGCCGCACATCCGCAACAAGCCGCGCCGCGAGCTGCTCGCCAAGCGCTTCCGCGACCCGGAGGACCCGCTCAGGGTGGTCATCGTGCGCGACATGTGGCTCACCGGCTTCGACTGCCCCAGCCTGCACACCATGTATGTGGATAAGCCGATGCGCGGCCACGGGCTGATGCAGGCGATCGCGCGGGTCAACCGCGTCTTTCACGACAAGCCCGGCGGGTTGATCGTGGACTATCTCGGCCTCGCCCACGAGTTGCGACAGGCGGTGGCGACCTACACCGAGAGCGGCGGCCAAGGGCCGGTGGCCATTGACCAGGAAGAAGCCGCGCGGGTGATGGAGGAGAAATACGAGATCTGCTGCGGCCTATTCCACGGCTTCGATCGGTCCAAGTGGGCGTGCGGGACGCCGCAAGAGCGGCTGGGGCTGCTGCCGGCGGCCCAAGAACACATCCTGGCCCAGCAGGACGGCAAAGAACGCCTGCTCAGGGCGGTCGCAGCGCTTTCGCGCGCGTTTGCGCTGGCCGTGCCCCACAAGCGCGCGCTGGCCATCCGCGACGACGTGGCGTTCTTCCAGGCGGTACGGGCAGCGCTGGCCAAGCGCCCCCCAGGCGATAGGCGAGATGCGGAGCAAATAGAGTTTGCCATTCAGCAGCTTGTCTCGCGCGCGATCGCGCCCGAAGGCATGGTGGATATCTTTGCCGCCGCCGGCCTGCCCAAGCCCGACATCTCTATCCTCTCGGAGGAGTTCCTGGCCGAGGTGCGCAACATGCCGCAGCGCAATCTGGCCGTTGAGCTGCTGCGCAAGCTCCTTCAGGGCGAGCTGAACATCCGCCGGCATAAAAACATCGTCCAGGCCCGTTCGTTCGCCGAGATGCTGGAACAGGCCATCCGCCGCTACCAGAACCGCGCGATTGAGACAGTGCAGGTCATCGAAGAACTCATCGCGCTGGCCAGGGCGATGCGCGAGGCAAACGCGCGCGGCGAGCGCCTGGGCCTAAGCGAAGAGGAGCTGGCCTTTTACGACGCGCTGGAGACCAACGACAGCGCGGTGAAGGTGCTCGGCGACGAGACGCTGCGCGCCATTGCGCGCGAGCTGACCCACACGGTGCGCCAGAACGTCACCATTGATTGGACGTTGCGCGAGAACGTGCGTGCGCATCTGCGGACGCTTGTCAAGCGCATCCTGCGCAAGTATGGCTACCCGCCGGATAAGCAGGAGAAAGCCACGCAGACGGTGCTGGAGCAGGCCGAGGTCTTATCGGCGGCGTGGGCCGGCTGACGTCCTGGATGGCGTGCGAGCGAAGGCGCGCCCGCTCGAGCGCACCAGGGTCACCGGTACCCTGCCTCACCCATCATTCTGAGCGCGGCGAAGAGGGTGCATTCACGGCCAGGGGCAAGGCTAATTCTCACGCGGAGAACGCGGAGAACGCGGAAAGATGATATAGAAAGCACAGCGTCCCTACCGGCGTCTTCTGCGGCCCAGAAGCGGGGCGTCCAGAAATCGCGTTGCCCCTATTTGGTGAATGCACCCCTTGACAGGGAGTCGCTTATAATCTTCTAACAAAAGGTAACCTGTCTTCACGCCCCCTGTCCAACGCCGGCCACGGCCCAGGTCAGCCTTTGCTTTGCAAGGAGGGAGGAGACTGACATGCATAAGCTCGCGCATCTTTCGCTCAGTTGGAGCGCCGCTGCCTTGCTCGCCGTGGTCGTGGTTGCCACTGCCCAAGAGACGGTTCAGCGCGCCGGCCAAGCCGCGAACCAGTCCATCCCCATCCAGGACTGGCCGCAGCTTGGGCGCGATGCGCAGCGCAGCAACTACTCCCCGCTCCAGGTCAACCCGCCCTACTGTTACGTCTGGAAGTGGTATGAGGTCCCCTTCGCCTCGCGCGCCCAGCCGGTGGTTGCCGCTGGGCGCTTATTTATCGGCGGGATGGACGGCGTGTTCTACGCGCGGAACGCCAGCACCGGCGCGCCGCTGTGGACCTTCGCCGGCGACGGCAGCCCGATCCGCCACTCCGCCGGCGTGCTGAGCGACACGGTGGTCTTCAGCACGCACGAGGGCAACACCTTTGCCCTGGACGCCGCCACCGGCGCCCTGCGCTGGCAGCGCGTCACCGGCCGCAGCGCCACCGCCCCGCTGATGGACGCCGCGCGCGGCCGCGTCGTGGTCGCCGCTACCGACGGCCGGCTGACCGCGCTCAACCTGAGCACTGGCGCGGTGGTCTGGCAATACCAGTCCGACGCGCCGATCCTCACCACGCCGGCCCTCAGCCGCGATGGGGCGCTGATCTTCGCTGGGAACGAGGCCGTGCGCGCCTTCGCCCTGAACGCCGAGACCGGCGCGCTGGTCTGGCAGGCGCAGCTCTACGGCCAGAGCTTGAGCGAGCGCTATCCGGTCGTCCTGAGCGACACGGTGATTTATCGTTCGCAGCCGCTCTACGCGCTGTGGAAACTGCTGGAGGAAGGCGACAACGTGATGAACCAGGCCGGCGCGGTGAACACCGACTGGGACGCCGACTGGAACGCCATTCGACCATATATCCAGAATTACCTAGCGGGCAACCCGCACAAGCAAACGCTGTTCGTGCTCGACGCAGCCACTGGCGTCACGCGCGGTGCCGCGCCGGTGCTCTACACCTTCGGCAGCAGCGATGCGCCGGCCATGCCGGTGGTGCGGGCCGGCGCGCCCTACACCGCCTACGTGATGTACCGCGCCCGGCAGGGCATCCAGACCACCAGCCCGTGGTCGGTGCACGTGGCGTCTCAGTATGACGCCGAACTGGGGCTGTTGAGCACGCAGCAGCTCACTCAGATCATCGGCCTGCGCACGGCAGATTACCCAAACTCCAGCTTCAACTACGAGTTTCGGCTGACCTCCGACGAGCCGGCTATCCTGACGATGGGCGGCAACATCCTGCTGGTGGATAACTGGGAGCGCCTGGGGGCGATCAGCCTGACCGACGCCATCAGCGGGTCGCTGGTGCACATCGGCACCGTCTCCAACGTCTGGCCAGAGTGCGGCGGCGGCCC
>DAOTYZ010000017.1:0-5020 GCA_034434555.1 Candidatus Roseilinea sp. | reverse complement strand
GTGCTGAGCGACACGGCCACCAGCGGCAGCAGCGGCAGCGCCTCGGCCTCGCGGCTGACGTTTATGGCCGCCCACGCCATCCGCGGCGCAGCGCAAGAAGCCCTGCGCCGCTGGCACGACGAAGAGCGGCCGGCCATTGCGCACTTCGTGTATCGCCCTCGACCTACAACGCCCCTAGACGAGGAGACCGGCGCCGGCGACCCCAACATCACCTATGGATACGTCGCCCAAAGCGCTGAAGTTGAGGTGGACACGGAGACCGGCCAAATCCACGTGCGCCGGATCGTCTGCGCGGACGACGTGGGCAAGGCGGTGAACCCCCAACAGGTGATCGGCCAGATCGAGGGCGGCGTGGTCCAGGCGCTGGGCTGGACGCACCTGGAAAACTTCGTCAGCCGGCAAGGGCACGTTCTCTCCGCTCACTTCAGCACCTACTTGATCCCCTCCGTGTTAGACATCCCCGACCAGGTTGAGTCGGTGATCCTAGAGCACCCTGACCCACACGGCGCCTGGGGCATCCGCGGCATGGCCGAGATGCCCTTCCTGGTCACTGCGCCGGCGGTGGTCGCTGCCATCTACGATGCAACCGGCGTCTGGATCAACGACCTGCCGATCACGCCGGAGCGCCTATTGACCAAGCTCAAACAGCGCTAATGGCCGCACTTGTTCACGCCTTGAGGGCAGCGTTATGCGACGGGCAGGTGAGCCCGGTAACGCTCGCCGAGCAAGCCCTGGCGCGGATCGAAGACCATCATGCGCTCAACGCCATCGCGTTCGTAGAACCAGCGCGCGCCCTAGAGGAAGCGCGGACGATGGCGCGCGAGGCGCGCGCCGGCTGGCTGCGCGGCCCATTGCATGGCCTGCCCATCACGGTCAAAGACGTATTCAACGTGCGCGACACGCCGTTACGGGCCGGGGCACGCGCGCCCTTGCCGGAGATCACGCCCGACGAAGCTACCGCTGTGGCGCGCTTGCGCCAGGCGGGCGCGCTTATCCTGGCGAAGACCAACCTTCAAGAGATCGCACTGGGGTTGACGGGGGAGAATCCCTGGACAGGTGACGTGAAGAATCCGCACGATCCCGATCGCCAGGCCGGTGGGTCGTCGTCCGGCTCGGCTGTTGCCGTGGCGGTGGGGATCGGGGTAGGCTCGCTGGGCAGCGACACTGCCGGCTCGGTTCGCCTGCCGGCGTCTTTCTGCGGAGTGGTGGGGCTTAAGCCAAGCTACGGCGCGATCCCGCTGGACGGCGCGCTCCCGCTGGTTCCAAGCTGTGACCACGCCGGACCGCTCGCACGAACAGTTGCTGATGTCGCAGCGCTGTTCGCTGTCCTAGCCGGCAGGCCAAACGACGCCTGGGCGAGCGCCACGCCGCTCCCTCGCCCTCTGCGGCTGGTCGTGCCGGCGGCTTACCTGCTAGGCGCGCTGACCTCAGAAGTCCGCTCGGCGTTTGAGCTGCTTATCGAACGCTTGCGGCTGGCCGACGCGCTGGTGGACGAGGTCACGCTCGACATCGGCGACCCACTGGCCGGCTTTGCGCCGCTGCGCGCCGAGTCCGTAATGGTTCACCGCCACGCCCTAGCGGCACAGCCAGAGGCCTTTAGCCCAACCGTCCGCGAAGCGCTGATGCGCGGATACGACTTCAGCGCAGTGCAGTATCTGCACGCCCGTGAATACCAGCGCGCGCTGCGCGAGGCGCTGCATCGCGCGTTGCAAGGCGCAGACGCGCTGGTGTTGCCGGCGGCGCCCTGTGTCGCGCCGCCGCGCGGCGCAACCGAAATCGCGCTGGAAGCTGGCTCGGCGGATCTGCGGACGGCTATCCTGCGTTTGACGCTGCCGGCGGCGCTGGCCGGCCTGCCGGCGCTGGCGCTCCCCTTTGCGCGGATCAACAGTTTGCCGGTTGCGCTGCAGATTATCGCGCCTTTTGGCGCGGATCAACAAGCGCTGGCCGTGGGTGCATGGATCGAAGCCTGGTTGGACGATCGCGGACCCGTGGAAATCGCTTGACGGTCTTTCTTGCTCCGGTCGGAGGTCCAGCCTTTTGACTGGCGCGCTCTGATGGGTAAACCAAGATGCGTTTGCGCAAGTTTGATCTCGCGCGGAGAGCGCAGAGAGTTTGGCATCCGCTCGAAAGCCGGTGCGTTCACTGAACGTCAATCTATAGAAGGTGGGCGACGGCACTGCCGTCGCCCACCCACTTTCTGTCCCTGGTCATGAACGCACCCAGGCGACGCTCCCCGTCTGCGCCTATAATTTGCTTGGTGCTATGGCTTTTACTGTGAACGACTTTCGCGACCTGCTCGAGATCATTCGGACCATGCCCGAATGGAAGGAAGCTTTGCGCCGCGAGCTACTGGGCGAGGAAATTCTGTCGTTGCCCGCGTTGATCCGCGACCTGCTCAAAGTAATTGAGGAGATGAACAAGCGCCTGTATCGTGTTGAGCAGGACGTTGAGGTGCTCAAGGCCGATGTTGGGGTGCTCAAGGCCGATGTTGAGGTGCTCAAGGCCGACGTTGGGGTGCTCAAGGCCGACGTTGGGGTGCTCAAGGCCGATGTTGAGGTGCTCAAGGCCGATGTTGAGGTGCTCAAGGCCGATGTCGGCGTGCTCAAGACTGATGTGGCCACCTTGAAGGGCGATTCACTTGAGCGCAAGTACCGCGAGCGGCCTTTTGTCTACTTCCGCCGTATCCTGCGCAAGCCAAAGCTGCTGAGCGACAGCGAACTCGATGACTTGTTGAGCCAGGCACAGGCTGATGGGGTGCTGAACGACGCAGAGGTCGAGGAGATCAGCCGGCTGGACGCAGTCGTGCGCGGTCGGCGCATCTCCGACGACAGGGCTGCCTATCTTGCTGTTGAGGTGTCTGTCACCATTGACGCCCGCGATGTCGCGCGCGCCGTGCAGCGGGCGAAACTGCTCGAGAAAATCCCAGGGGTCGTGGCGTTGCCCGTGGTTGCCGGCGAGAAACTCACCCCTGAAGGCATCAGCGCGCTCAAGCAAAGCGCAGCATGGGTCGTCCTCGATGGCCAAGCGCGGCCAGGTGCTGAACTTCCAACATAAGCTGCCGTGCAATCGGCAAAGCCAATCGCGCAGATGTAGGGTCGGCTTGAGGCAACCGACAGACAAACGCGCGCTACTCGACCACCAGCAAGCGCGCCAAGCGTTCTTTGGCGCTTAGGGTGATGATCTCGTCGCCTGCTGCTGCCCGGCTGCGCCGCGTGAGATGCTTGGCTTTTAAGGACTTGGCGTGATTCTTGGAAGTGAGATAAGTGATCGTGTCCTCTGGCGCAGCAACGACCGCGTCCGCTAACATCGCCCCATCAGTGATCTTGGTCACGGCCACGCCCTTGCCGGCTCGCCCCTGAACGGGAAACTCCTTGAAGGCCATTCGCTTTGCTCGTCCATCGCTGGTGCCGATCACGACTTCGAGCGCTTTGTTCGATCGGTTCACAAGGCCCAAGCTCACCACGCTGTCGCCCTCGGACAGCTTGATGCCCACCACGCCACCTGCCGGCAGGCCCATCGGCCGAACTTCTTCCTGCTTAAAGCGGATCGCCATTCCCTGCTGGGTGAAGAGCAACAAGTCTTCGTCGCCCTGGGTCAACCGCACGTCCACCAGCCGGTCGCCCTCAGCGAGGCCAACAGCGGTGAACACTTGGCCGTGTGCGCCGGGGAGAAGCGTGGCTGCGCTGCGCTTGACCATGCCGCTCGCCGTAGCACACACCACGAACGGGCCGTTCTCGTCGTCGTCCGACTTGCCCGCGGCCCTAATCGCCGCGCGATCTAGTGCAAGGGCACCTACCACAGCGTCATCAGCAGCGAAAGCGCTGATATTGCCGAGCAGCACGCCTTGACCGCTCAACACATCCTCTTGGGGCAAGTTGGCTACGCTTAAGGCGACACCCTTTCCGGAAGCGCCAAAGACATAGAGCAATTTATCGGTTGCCGTTTTGACGATCGCTGCCGGCGCGACTTCGGCAGCGCTGAGAGTGCGGGGCAGTTGTCCGACCCGACCGATCTTTCCATTCTGGCCGATGATCACATAGGCGACCTCGCTGCCGACCAACTCATGCACGGTGAGCGGGAGGGCGCCAGCGTGGTCTCGCTTGGCCGATGGCTTGCCTTTGCCGAGCCGGCGGCCGTCGCTTAGCCTGTCCACGATGACTGTGCGCCGGCCATCGCCATACTTCTCCTTTAGCGCCGCAAGCTCCTCTTTAATCACTCCCAGGATCTTGATGGGGTGCTTGAGCAGGTCTTCCAGGTATTTGATTAGCTTGCGCTTCTCGGCCAGCTCCTCTTCCAGGCGTTTGCGGTCGAGCTGGGTGAGCCGGCGCAAGGGCATATCGAGGATGGCCTGAGCCTGGACCTCGGTGAACTTAAACTGTTCGATCAACCCGCGGCGGGCAGCCTCGCTGTCGCGCGAAGTACGGATCAAGCGGATGATCTCATCAATGATGTCAAGGGCTTTGACCAGCCCCTCCAGGATGTGGGCACGGCGCCGCGCCTCGTCCAAGTCAAATTCGCTGCGACGCTTGATGACAAAGAGGCGATGTTCGATGAACACGTACAGCGCACGCCGCAGCGGCAACACGCGCGGCTCGCCGTTCACCAGCGCCAACATGATCACGCCAAATGAGGTGCGCATCGGGGTGTGCTTGTATAAAGCGCTCAGCACTTGGCGTGGATCGTCATTCTTGTTGACGTCAATGACGATCCGCATACCGCGCCGGTCACTCTCATCGTGGATGTCGGTGATGCCGGTGATCTTGCCCTCGCGCACCAGGTCAGCGATGCGCTCGATGAGCGCAGATTTGTTCACGGCGTAAGGCAACTCGGTGACAATAATGTGGTTGCGTCCGCGCGCCCCTTCTTCAAAATGCGCCTTCGCCTGCACGATGATCTTGCCGCGGCCGGTGGCGTAAGCGGCTTTGATCGCGTCGCTGCCCTCGGTCCGCTCGTCGTAGCGGAAGACGATGCCGCCAGTGGGGAAGTCTGGGCCTTTGATGAATTGCATGAGTTCATCCAC
>DAOTYZ010000016.1:0-17626 GCA_034434555.1 Candidatus Roseilinea sp. | reverse complement strand
AAGACCTTCTCGCCGAAGAATTGTTCCACTTCGCTCACCACCTGCTGGGCGAGCGCGGTGCGCGGATCGTACATCGTCATCAGCAGCCCACGGATCTCCAACTGCGGATTCAAGCGTTGGCGCACCAGTTGGATGGTGCGCATGAGCTGCGATAAGCCCTCCAGGGCAAGATATTCGCATTGCACAGGCACCAGCACGCCGGTCGCGGCGGTGAGCGCGTTGACGGTGAGCAGGCCGAGCGACGGCGGGCAATCAATCAGCACGTAGTCATATTTGCTGGCTTCGGCGGCCAGCGCCTGGCGCAGGCGATATTCGCGGGCCAGCTCGCCGACGAGTTCAACTTCAGCGGCGGCCAGGCCAGGCGAAGCCGGCAGCACGGTGAGGTTGAGCTTGGCGTTTCTCAGCAGCGCTTTGCTGGGCGGCGCAGTGCCCAATAACACCTCGTAGGTGGAGACTGCGATCTTGTTCTTGTCGAGGCCCAGGCTGCTGCTGGCGTTGCATTGCGGATCCATATCGAGCAGCAGCACCTGCCGGCCTGCCAGCGCAAGGTAGGCGCTTAGGTTCACTGCCGTGGTGGTCTTGCCCACGCCCCCCTTCTGGTTGGCGATTGCGTAAATGTACGCCATTGCTACCGCTTGTAAAAAAGCCCAACGAGGATTCCTATAGCCACCCTGGTGGCAAGATTGTACTGCACCGCGCCAGATCTGCCGGGGTGGGCAGGCTGTCCAGCCCGCTGCGGGTCACGGACTGGGCGGCGATGCAGTTGGCGAACTTGCACGCGGTGATCGGGTCAAGCCCGCGCCGCAGCGCGATGAACAGCGCCGCGGCGAAGATATCCCCTGCGCCTGTGGGGTCAACCTCCTCGACCGCTGGCGCGGGGATGCGGTAGGGCTTGCCTTTTAGAAACAAGGTGCAGCCGTCGGCACTCTCGGTGACCACGAACAGCGCCGTTTGGGCGGCCCATGTGAGTGCCAGCGGCCATTCGCCGGCAATGTCATCAATGCTGATCACCGTGGCGTTTGCGCGCCTCAGCACACGCGGCGCAGCGTCCCAGGGCTTGGGGTGGACGCGGCCCGTCTCATCCCAGCGCCGCAGCCATCCCTGCGGGGTCACGCCGATAAACACGTCGGGCGGAAAGGCATCAACAAAATCGGGGCTGACTTCGTCGCAGACCGGCGCTAAGTGCACGATTTGGCTCTGGCGAAGCTCTGCCGTGAGATGGGCCGGCGTCAAACGCATCGGGCTGGGCCGCGTGTACTGAATCCGGCCGGCGGGTGTGTAGATGTTCTCAAACTGCGTCGTGGTGGGAGATGCCAAGCGGTAAGCGCGGATGCCGGGCAGGTGGCGCGCAACGTCGTAATCCTCGCCGGCTGCGGTGAGCACGCTGACATTCTCCACCATGCGCCGCGCTGCCAGCGCAGAGAACCATGCCGTGCCCCCTGGGGTGCTCCGTCCGTCGCGCCAAACGTCCGCTGTGACGTGCCCGATGGCCAGGTAGTCAGGCGGCATGCCCTATGTTTGCGCGGCGGAGGTGTCTCGGCTGCGCGGCTTGATCTGCACTTTGCGGGATTCGCCCTCGCCGATGCTCTCGGTGAACACCTCGGCGTGGTCGCGCAGGGCCAGATGCACGATGCGGCGTTCGTCGGCCGGCATCGGTTCAAGGGTGATCGCTCTGCCGCTGGCGAGCACCTTTTCCGCCAGCCGCCGTGCCATGTTGGTCAACTGCTGTTCGCGCCGCTGCCGTCGGCCGTTCACGTCAACGTTCAAGCGCGCGCTGCTCTTGGTCTGGTGCGACCACATGGTTTGTGCGACTGCCTGCAAGGCTTTTAGCCCCTCGCGCTGGTGGCCGAGCAGCAATGCTTCCTCTTCGTTGCTCAGCGTAACCTCCACCCATAGATAAGGCTCCTCCTGACCGTCGGCGGGAAACACACTGCGCGCAGTGACTTGTGACGGATGGATGCCCATCCGCTGTAATAGTGTTTCGACCAGGAGATGAGCCAAATCTTCCCCCTCGATCTTCGGTGGCAATTCAGAGTCGTCTGGCGTTTGCGCGGGCAGAGGTGATGCCGTCAATGAGGGCGGGGGGACATCTGCCTGCGCCGGCTCGCTGACCTCGGCAGGCGCCGGCATGTTCTCTGCCGGTGGCTGGGTTAACTCGGCAATCGGCGTTAGGCGAACGCGGGCTGGCCGGCTGCCTATGCCTAATACACCACGACTGCCCTCGTCGAGGATCTCGATCTTAACTTCGGCGCGAATTAAATTGAGCTGGCTGAGACCTTGCGCTATGGCGCTCTCTACATCAGACGCTTGGACTTCGATGGCGGGCATCTTGCATCATAAAGAGAGAGTGGATTTCCAAGTCTAAGAGGGCGGTGCGAGCCTTTCGCCTTTGCTGCCGGCTGGGGATTTCAGCTTGGAGGCGGAGCGGTTGACCCGACCGGTGGACTTCATCTTCACCTTGGTCTTCGGCGGCTCAAAGAGGGGTTTATCGCTCACCTCCGCGTGCGCGGGCTGGGTCGAGCTGGCCGCAGCAGCCAGCCCCAGATGCAGCGCGCGTGCGCGATCCAAGCTGGGCTTGGTGATGAAGTACTGCACTACCCCCACTAAATTGGACACGATCCAGTATATCCCCAGGCCAACCGGCGTGCTGAGCATGAAGAAGCCGAACATCATTGGCATCATCAACTGCATCATCTGGTTTGTCTGTCGCATCGCCGGGTCGGTGGTAGGCGGGGTCATCAGCTTATTGGCAAAGTAAGTGCTCACCACCACCAAGATGGGGATGACGAGAAAGGTGTCCGGCTGGCCGAGATCCCAGATGAGGAAGCGCGAGTCAATCGGCACCAGCGTGGACAGGCCGGGCAGGAAACTGTATAGGTGGCTGCCCAGCTCCAGCGTGCTGAGCGGGGTGACTGCGAGCGTGCGGATGATGGCCTGGTACAGCCCTAGCAGGATGGGAAGCTGGATCAGCAAGGGCAAACAGCCGCTGAACGGGTTAAACCCCAGTTTGCGCATCTCGGCCTGCAAACGCTGGGGGTCATTCTTGTATTTCTCCTGAAGCGCTTTGATTTGCGGTTGCAGCGCCTGCATCTTAAAGCTGCTGATCTGTTGCTTGATGGTGAGCGGCAAGGTCAGCAAGCGGATGATCAGGGTGAGCGCGATGATGGCGAGCACATACTGGTTGAAGAGCAACCCGTACAGCAGCATCAGCGCGTTCGTCATCGGGTTGACGATGAAGAAGTCGAAGACATTACCCATAGGGTCGGACTCTGGACGATGATCTTACTGGGTCGCGCTGTTGCCTTCTGAGGGCTTGCCAGCAGCCGCCGGCTTGGCCTTGGCTTCAGCAGCCGCCTTCTTCTTGGCCTCTTCAGCCGCTCGGTCATTTAGCTCGCGCTGCCAGTCGGCTGGGTGGATCGAGGCGTGGTATGTATCGGGCTTGGTCAACCGCACCTTGTCGTGCACCAGCCGCGCGCTCGGTTCTTGCTCTGGGTAGTAGCTCAGTTCGTAGTCGTGATCCATCTTGATGGCGTCGAAAGGACAGAACTCGGCGCAGTATCCGCAGTTCATGCAGATGGTCGTGTCTATGTAGAACTCTTTGGGCTGCGGAACTGGGCGCTTGGTCACGGGGTCCTCCGTCCGCACGATCCAGATGCACTGTGGCGGGCACACCTTGGCGCAAATGCCGCACGAGGTGCACTTGTCGTCTTGCTTCTCAGAATCGTAAACCAGAAAGGGCACGTAGCGGAAGTTCTCCGGCAGCGGCAAACGCTCTTTCGGATATTCGACCGTGACCAGTCCTCTCGCTTTGGGGCTTTGCCGGCGCAGCGGGCGCGGCTGTTGAACCCCGCTCTTGTTGAGTATGTATTTCAAATCCTCGGCGTAGGTGTCAATGAAGTGCCGCAGCGTCACGCCGAGGCCCTTCAAGATGCCGGTTCCCAGTAAACCCATTTGTGCACTCCTGATTTTAGAGAAAGTTATCTGTCCACTTCTCCTAACACGATGTCCAACGATCCAAGGATTACCACCGCGTCGGCGACTTTCTGACCTACCGTCATTTCCTTCAGCGAATTCAAGTTGATAAACGAGCTGGAGCGCACATGGTAGCGATAGGGGTTCTGGCCACCATCGCTCACCAGATAGAAGCCCAGCTCACCTTTGGGCGTCTCCACGCGGCCATAGGCCTGTCCGGCGGGGACGCGGTGGTTATACGCCTTCTTGCCCGCCTGGATATCCCCTGGCTTGGTCTGGTCGAGCTGATTCAGCGCTTGCTGGACAATGCGCAGCGACTGGCGCATCTCAGCCACCCGCACGCGATAGCGGTCGTACACGTCCGCGCCATAGAAGACCGGAATATCGAAGTCGAAGCGGTCGTAGATGCTGTAGGGGTCGGCGCGGCGGATGTCGTAGGGCACGCCAGCGGCGCGCAGACAAGGGCCGGTGAGGCTGTAGTTAATGCTCCGCTCCGCCGGCAGATACCCGACGCCGACGGTGCGCGCCTTGATGATCTCGTTGTCAGTCAGCAACTGCTCCAGCTCGTCTATCTTGCGCGGGATGCGCTCGAAAGCCAGCTCGCGCGCGCGCATGATCTGATCCTCGGTGAAGTCGCGGCTGACCCCGCCGAAGCGCATGTAGTTGCACATCAACCGGCTGCCGGTCACCGCCTCGAACAGGTCCAGGATCAGGTCGCGCTCGGTGATGAAGTACAGCGCCGGCGTGTAGAAGGCGCCCAGGTCGTTCAGCAGGAAGCCGATCGCCCAGAAGTGCGATTCGATGCGCGTCAGTTCGGCCATGATCACGCGCAGGTACTCCGCGCGCTCCGGCGGCTTGATCCCCATCATCTTCTCGACGGTGATCACGTAGCCCAGCTCGTTGGCCAAACCGCAGATGTAATCCAGACGGTCGGTGTAAGGGATGTTGTGAAGCCAGGTGTTGCGCTCGCCGATCTTCTCGTGGTTGCGGTGGAGATACCCCAGCACCAGTTTCAGGTCAGTCACCGTTTCGCCGTCGAGCTTGACCACCATGCGCAGCACGCCGTGGGTGGAGGGGTGCTGCGGCCCCATGTTGACGATGATCTGATCGGTGCGCAGTTCCTCTTCGTCGGCCAGCAGGTTGCTGTTGCGGTCCAGGACGGAGACCGCTGCCCCCACGCCGGCGACCTGGGCGTGTCCGTTGGACGCGCTGCCGTCGTCGAGTCCGGGCACACCGCTGCGCATCGTATCGTATAGCCCGGCATCGGGGTTTGCTTGGTAATTCAGCGGGTCGAAGCCGGGTGGATAGTTGACGTTGTCGTGCCAGGGCACGCGCTCTTCGGCGAGCTGGTGATGGCCGCCGGGCCAGCGCGAGTCGAAGGGCTTGGTGTCGCCTTCGTAATATGGCTCGCGCCAATCCTTACGCAGCGGCCAGCCGTAGAAGCCCTCCCAGGTGAGGATGCGGCGCAGGTCAGGATGCCCCTCGAAGCGCACGCCGAACATGTCGTAAATCTCTCGCTCCTGGAACTCCGCGCCGGCATACACCGGCACCAGCGAAGGCACCGCCACAGGCGCGGGCGCAACCGGGTCGTCGCCGCGCGGCACGCGCACCTTAAGGGTCAGTGGCTCGCCGCCGCGTGAGCGCTGCGGATGATAGACGACCTCGATGTAGCCTTCCTTGATGTAGTCCACCGCTGTGGCGTTGGCCAGCATGTCATAGCCCAGTTGGTCGCGCACATAAGTCATCACCTCGCGCAGCTTGCCCAGGTCGTTCACCAGGACGCCCACGTATGGCGCTGGCGCGATCACCGCTTCGCCAAAGTGCTGCTGAAGCTGTAGGAGTTCTGGGGTCAGGGTTGCCAGGGGTGGCGCTTTTTGGGCTGCCGGCTTGGCCGGCGTTGGCTTCGCCGCAGCCGCAGGCTTGGCGGCCGCCGCGGGATTGGTCATCTCTTCTGACATCGCTTCTCTCCCTAATCTCTAGTCGGCGCGGTAATTCTAACGGTGCAGCGGGCGAGACACTCACGCCCTTCTCAGACAGGAGGGCGCAGGTAGCACCCTGTGTTCTTATAGTCCGTGCATCGCGCGGCGACGAAGGTCGTCAACTCAACCAACTTCTTCTCCGCCTGCGCCTTCTCTAACCACAGGTTCAGCGCCTTCGCGCGCGTGATCAGTTTATCCATCAAATCATAGACCACGGTTGAATCCACCCCAACCCAATGCGCAACGCGCGAGATGAGCTGCTGCTTGTGCGCCTTCAAGAAGGCCTCAGCGCGCATAAATCGGCCAAACAGCTCACGACGATTCAGGCGCCTCGGCTGGGCGCGGAACATCTCCTTCAGGCTCGGATCGACGTAGCCGGTGGCCTTTTTGTAGTAGTGGCTCGGCTTGGCCTTCATGAACTGGGCTACTGTTATCTTGACCTCCTCATACGGTTCGATCTTCCAGCTCTCGTCGGCCTCGACCAAAGGCGGGCACGGCCCAAGTTCCTTCACAATGCGCTCGGTGTAACGCAGCTTTTGTAGCGCGCGCGGATAGTGCTTATAGGTCCGCCGCCAATTTGAGCGCGGCGTGAGCCACACGGTGAATGTCTCGGCGAAATCTTCATCTGGATGTTTCTGCGCGTAGTAATCCCCATTCGGGTTCACGTAGCTGCGGCTCCACGGGTTGTAAGTGTATTGGTCGTCCTCCGGATACGTGTGGAAGAAGTGACCGTGCACGTCGAACAGCTCGCGAAAGTCCTTGCGCCGATAGAGCTTATACGAATAGCAGAACGCATGGCCGCACTCATGGCGCAGCAGGTCAATGATGTCCGCGTCGCTGTAGCGCCAACCGCGAAACTCCTCGTTCAACTCTTTCAACAGGGGGTGAAAGTCGTAGAACCCCAACGAGATGATCGGCTGGCCGGCGATGCACCCATAACCAGTGGAAATATAGAAGACCGGCTCCAACCGTCGGATGCCGGCACGCCGCAGCTCCTCTTTGACCAGCGGGATGGCCTGGGCGAATATCGTCCCTTCGATTTTGAGGTCGAGCTGGTTGATCGGCGTATTAAGCAGCTCCAGCTTGAGCGTCTCGGTCTGAAACAGCAACTGGCGCGTGCGTCGCATAGGTCAGCGAGGGCTGAGTGTAATGCGACTCGACCTGGACATAAAAATAATTACTTTAAGCGCGCTTATTACAATAAATATTAAATCAAGCCATTGATAGATGCGAAAAGGGCCGAGCAGGGCGGCTGAATCACCGCGCAGGAATTGCCAGCCGAAGTCGCCGATGGCGAAGCAGGGCACCAGCACCTCTGGCGCGCGCGCCTTGGCCAGCCAGAGGACAAGCCCACAGCCGGCCATCCAGGCCGCCATAAGCACCTGGGTCGGCCAACGCGGGTTGCGCACCTGATAAGCGTCCGGCCAGTCCACCCGCATCTGCCAGGCTAACGAGGCTTCGCCATCAGTTTGCCAGAACACCTCGCGCCCATAGGCACAGCCGGCCTCGATGCACCCAAGCGAAGCAGCAATTGCAACCAGCGCGAAGGCAGCCGAACATACCGATCCCAGGTGCGCAGGAGGCGGGTGAACGGCGCGGCGCAGGATCAAATAAGCCGCCATCCCGCCGGCAATCGCCCCATGCTCAGACAGGCCAGCGAATCCGATGACCTCAGCGCGATGCTCGCTGAAGTATTCCCAGTGAATAAGCACATACGCTGCGCGACCCGCCAACATTGCCGACCCAGCGATGAACAGCGCAGCAGAGAAGAGGCGCTGGTCGCGGCTGCGCACGAAGGCCAACCCCAAAGGTGCGAGCAGGGCAAACGCCAGCAGGATTGTGTATTCGCTAATGAACGGGATCGTAGCCGCTAATCACGAAAACGCATTTTTTCGCGCGCAGCCCTCACAAATTCGTCAAAGAGATGGATGGCATCATGCGGGCCAGGAGAGGCCTCCGGATGATACTGGACGCTAAAGGCGCGCAGCCCTGGAACGCGCAATCCCTCCACGCACCCATCGTTTAAGTTGACGTGGGTGACCTCGACATCTGCGGGCAAGCTCTCGGCGCGCACCGCGAAGCCATGGTTGTGGCTGCTGATCTCGACGTGGCCGCCGGCGAGCACGGGCTGATTGCCGCCGCGATGGCCGAACTTCATCTTGTAAGTGAGTCCGCCCAGCGCTAGACCAAGGATCTGATGACCCAGGCAGATGCCGAACAGCGGCACGCGGCCCAGCAACCGGCGGGTTGCCTCAACGGCATAGGTGCAGGCAGCCGGATCGCCGGGGCCGTTGGAGAGGAAGACCCCGTCCGGCTGTAGCGCCAACACCTCGTCAGCCGGTGTGGTGGCCGGCACCACGGTTACCCGGCAACCGCGCGAAGTGAGCAGGCGCAGGATGTTGCGTTTGACCCCGAAATCATAGGCCACGATATGGGGCTGTTCGGGCGTTGGCGCGCTCGACGGCGTGGCCCCCCCCACATACCACTGTGAGTCCACCCCGCTCGTCCAGCGATATGGCTCGTCGCAGGTCACCTCGCGCGCCAGGTCTGCCCCGTTCATGTCGCGGCTGGCGCGCGCCATCGCCAGCAGGCGATCTGGGTCCAGGTTCACCGTTGAAATCGCGCCGCGCATGGCGCCCTTCTCCCGAATGTGTTTCACCAACGCGCGCGTGCTCAGGCCGGTGACGCCGACCACACCGCGCTCGGCCAGGTAGTCATCCAGCGGCTGGCGGCTGCGATAGTTGCTGACGATCGGGCTGAGGTCGCGCACCACAAAGCCGGCGACCCAGGCGCGATGTGACTCGTCATCGTCGGGGTTCGTGCCCACGTTCCCGATCTGCGGGGCGGTCATCACCACGATCTGGCCGTAGTAGGACGGATCGGTGATCACCTCCTGGTAGCCGGTCATAGATGTGTTGAAGACCACCTCGCCGGTTGTCTCACCAAGGTGGCCGAAGCCAAAGCCCGGCCAAACTGTGCCATTTTCGAGGACGAGGAGCGCAGGAGGGCGTTTCATGGGGGGATGTTAAGCGATGTTGGAGAGCGGCGCGTCCGCAGATGCGCCGTTGCGCAGCAGAGTGCGCCATGCTTCGGGCAGGCGCGTCGGCGCGTTCAGGGCAAAGTTAAAGCACACTTGGACCGTTTTGCCGGTTGCGATCAGCTTGCCATCGCTACGCCGGATGATCCGGTAATGCAGCGCGTATGAAGAGTTGCGCACTTCGCCGACGGTCACCTCTATGTCGAGCTGGTCGCCGAACAGGGCCGGCGCGCGGTAGTCCACCTCTGCGTGGGCGATCACCGTGCTGCGCTCCGGCGAGAATAGGTCGCGTAGGCCAATGGCGGTGATGAACGCGATGCGCGCCTCCTCGAAGTAGGTCAGATACACCGCGTTGTTGACGTGGTTATAGGCGTCCAGGTCGCGAAAGCGCACCCGCAGGCTATGGACGAACATGCTTACTTCTTCTCTGCCACGCTGATCGCCGTGATCTTATCGCCCTGCTTGTCGCCCTCGGCTGCCGTCAGCGCCCGAACCACGTCCAGGCCGCTGGTGATGCGCCCGATGACCGAGAACTGGTTGTCGAGCGCCTGGGTGGGTGAGTAGGTGAAGATGAACTGCGCGGCGCTGCTATCGTTGTCGCCGAAGAGCGCGACAACCCCCGGCTGCGCCATCAACCCGGGCTTGGTTTCCACGCTGCACTCGAAGCCGGGATTTCCTGTCACGATTGGGCTGCCCGTCAGCACGGCACCCAGCCGTGCGTCGTTCAACAGCACCGGCGCGTTCTCGAAGTAACCCTTCTGGATAAGGAAGACAATCGCGTTGACGTTGACCGGAGCAAGCGCCGGGTCGAGTTCGGCCACGATGTCCCCGCGCGTGGTCTTCACTGTCATGACGTACTTGGCAGCTTTGTCAATCACCTGCTCAGGGCGGTCAAAGCTGAATGCTTTGTTGCTCAAGCTGGCCGCGGCTTGCGCGCGCTGCGCAGCGTAGCCGCGCAGCGCTGTCCCGACATTCTGATCTTGAAAGGCCTGAGGCTCAATTGGGTTGCCGTCTAGGAACGTAAACGGGGTGCCGTTGACGCCGGCAGCTTCGCCACTCTCCAGATCGCGCTGGACGCGCGCGGCCACCGCGCTGCTGGCCAGGTCGCGCTCGAAGCGGGCCAGGTCGAGGCCGAGCTGTTGCGCGTAAGCTTTGAACGTGGCGGTGATCTCCGCAACCGGTTTGTCCTTCCATTCACCTTGCTTCTCATAAAGCAGGTCGTGCATCTCCCAGAACTTGTCCTGGAGCGCGGCGGCCTCGGCGGCTTGGGCCGCGATGCGCGCCTTGTCATGTTGCTGGAGGGGGAAGTGGCGATAGACCAGGCGCACAGTGTCGCTCACAGCCGTCATCAGTGCTTTCATCTGCGGCGCAAACCTGGCGCACGCTGGGCACTGGAAGTCGGCATATTCGATGATCGTCGTGGTCGCCTGCGGGTTGCCCTTGATGTGGTCATCCGCGCGGACGTTGAGCGGGAAGGGGGCACAGCTAACCGGCTTCGGCACGGGCGTGGGCGAAGGCGCTGCCGTCGGCTGTAACGGCGCTGCGGCCACTGCTCCGCCGTCGGCCGTCGTCACCTCGATGCGCTCGATCACATCGCCGACCTGAATGGCACGCACCACCTCTTTGCCGCGGATGGTGACGCCGAACACGGTGTAGTTGTTGTCGAGGTTCGGCTGCGGGCCGATCGTGATGTAGAACTGGCTGCCGCTGCTTGGGGTTGTCTCCGGCGGGCCGCCCCGGCGCGCCATGGCGATCGCCCCGTCCACGTGCGCCAGCTTGATCTCCGGCGGCAGGTCGTAGCCAGGTCCACCGGTGCCGTTGCCCAGCGGATCGCCGCCCTGGATGACAAACCCCGGCTCCACGCGATGGAAGATTAGTCCGTCGTAAAAGCCGTTCTGGGATAGATAAACGAAGTTGTTGACGGTTTGCGGGGCGGCGCTGGGATCGAGTTCTACAACGATCTCTCCCCTGGCCGTCTTGATCGTGGCGATGTATTTCTTGCTCGTGTCTATCGTCAGCGGCGGGGGGGCGCTGCCCACGCGCGTGCGCTGTTCGGGCGAGAGTTGGGCGAATGGACGGCTGGCGGGCTGCTGTTGTGCGGGGACGGGTTGAGTCGGTTGAGCATCGGCCGAGGGCGCGGTGAATGGTGTAGAGGTCGGCAGATTCGCCGGCTGTGCGCCACACGCCGACAACGCAAATGCTACGACCAGAGACCACGCCAAAGGCGCAAAACGATTTCTAATCACAAAGACCTCCTGAGCTTCTCTGCGCTACCTGGCATGAGTGACTGAAGAACTGGCAAAGCGAGGGTTGTTGATCCACGGGGCACGCAGAGTTTGACTATCGGATTATACTTTAGCAGGCATGTCATCAACGATGAGAGATAGGAACACGGGTCAACACGAGCGACCCAGATGGCTAGGCGCCCGAGCTGTCGTCGCCTTGACGATGAGCGCGCTCATGGGCTTGTTGATGGTGGGCGCGCCGGCTCAGGCGAGTGCGCCTGAGCGCGGGCGCGCAGCCAACTACACCTGCCTTTGGTACACTGTCCGCGCCGGCGATACGCTGAACGCCATCGCCCGACGCTATGGGGTCACAGTCATCGAGCTGCGCCGGGTCAATGGTCTGCGCGACACGCGCATCTACGTTGGCCAGCGCTTGTGCGTCCCGCGGCCCGTGAGTGCGCCGCCCTCTCAGCCAGCCGGCCTGTGGCGGGCTGAGTATTGGAACAACACCATCCAATCTGGGCCACCCGCCCTGACGCGCAATGAGTCGGCCATCAACTTCGACTGGGGCTTCGGCTCTCCCGATCTACAGCGCGTCCAACCGGATTTCTTCTCGGCCCGCTGGACGCGCACGTTCAACTTCTCGGCTGGCGTGTGGCGCTTTGCGGCGCAGGCCGATGATGGCATCCGGGTCTTCATCAATGATCAGGCGATCATTGACGCCTATGACTTCGTCGGGTTGCAAACGCCCAGCGTGGATGTGCCGCTCAATCAAGGGCGCTACACCGTTCGGGTGGACTACGTAGAGCAGACGCAGCGCGCGCTCGCCCGCCTGACCATCACACGGGTGAGCAACCTGCCGCAACCCACTGCGCCGCCGCCACCGCCGGCGGGCGGGGGCTTCAACAACGGCCCGTGGCAGGTGGATTTCTTCCCCAACCCCAATCTCGCCAGTCCGCCGGCGGTCTCGCGGGTGGTGTGTTGTCTGCAATTCGACTGGCGCGGAGCGCCGCCGGTGGCTGGCGTGCCGGCCACGTTCTTCTCGGCGCGCTTTAGCCAGGTGCGCTACTTCCCCGCCGGCGTATATCAGTTCGTCGTGCGCGCCGACGACGGCGTGCGGCTGTTCCTGGATGGGCAGTTGATCATCAACGAGTTTCGCGAGCAGTCGTCGCGGACGTTCGTGGCGAATGCCAATCTGGGGGCCGGCAATCACTCCCTCATCGTCGAGTATGTCCAGTATGGCGGGCAATCAAACCTCTCGCTCTACTGGGACTTCTTGGGGGACCCCAGCGGGCCGCGCGCCTCGGCCTTGCCCTCGCCGCCGCCCTTCTTCCCGCCGCTGCCCTGAGCCGAGGCCGCCTAGAAGCAACGCGCCCACTTTGCCCGTCGCTCCCGTCGGTGAATGCACGCCTGCGCGAACTCCACAGGGTGCGTTTACGCACAGGGGCGTGAGCTGCTCACTCGCTATGCGAGCCTGTTCGTGCTGAGCAGAGTCATCAAACACCTCGTCGCATCACTGTCACGCTGAGCGCCGGCGAAGCATGACACGCTAACGCGGCAGGCGAGAACGATGCGTGAATGCAACCCGCTCACGGGGAGTGCGCCACTCGCCAATAAGCGTGGCAGGAGGCGTTCGAATACATCTTTACAACCAGCAGCGCCTACACGACGCGCTGGGCTATCTCACCCCTGCAAACACGCTGCTGGTGTATCTTAACCACATCTCTACTAAATGGGGTGCAGTCTAGCATTTGCGTGAGCACGTTCATCAGCCAGTGGTAAAGTCCCGGCGCACCGATGCAGTTTGCGCTGGATTCGTTGGCGTTTCAGATTAGCAGCGCCGGCTGGCGCGATGTGTGGGCGATCTGGCGCCTACAGCGGTCTGTCTTTAAGCACGACGCCTACGACCCATTGACGTTGCTCACCATGTCTTTCATGCCGCACACGTCATGGCTGAAAGCAGTGGCCGATGAGCGGTTGGTGGGCTTCGTGGCTGGCGAGAGAAGCGCGCGCGATGGATTTGCCTGGATCGTCATGCTGGCTGTGCATCCCGATTACCAGGGGCGCGGCATTGGCACGGCGCTGTTGCTCGCAGCAGAGCGCATCCTACAGTCGTCTCGTGTGCGATTGACCGTGCGTCTGAGCAATGCGCGCGCGATTGCGCTGTATCACCGCTGTGGCTATCGCTGGATAGACACCTACCGGCATTACTACCATGACGGCGAGGATGGGCTGGTCATGGAGAAGCGGCTGTAGATCAATGCTTGCGCGGATTGCTTTGCGTTTGTCAAGAGAGCGTACACTGCGCAGCAGGATGTTTGGCCATTGCGCGCGCCGTCGGGTTGGCCAGCTCGCCGCAATGTCGTTGGCCGTCGTCGGCCTGGCATCCGCCTGTGCCCCGCGCGAGGCAGCACTTGAGACGCGCCTGGTGCCCACCCGCACCCCCGCGCCACGCATGCAGATGGCGATGCCGACCGTCACACCCACAGTGAGCAGCCCATTCGGCTTGACGCCGCAAAATGCCGACCAACTGAGCCGCGTCTTTCAAACCGCAGCCCCCCTCCCGCAGCATATCTACATAGCCACCTCGGACCGCCTGGTGATCTACAGCGCGCACCATCTTGAGCTTGTCGCCGCCGACACGCTGGAACTCCTGGCCCGCACCCCTATTCAGGTGTCCGATGCGGACGCGGACATAATATGGTATGCCGCCTCTGCCGATGGGCGGCTGGGGGCGGTCATGAGTCCCAGCGGCAAGGTGGACATCTACGACTTGGCAGACTCACGGCTGATCCGGTCATTCGAGACGCCGCGCCCCTCTACAGAGATTGTCTCGGACATCGCCCTGACTGCAGATGGGCGCGAATTAGTCATTGTGAGCCAAGCCACACTCAGCCGGCTGCGCTTGTCTGATGGCGAGCGGATAGATCAGGGCGTGAGCTTGCCCCGCAGTGCGCGGGCTATTCGCTTTGCTGAAGATGGCACACGCCTGGCCGCAGCGTTGGCCAGCAACGAGATCCTCATCGTCCAGACGCGGAGCGGGTCGCCGGCGGTGACGCTGACCCTGCCGTTTACCAGCGCGCCGATTGTCTATTTTGGCTTTGACCCAAGTGGGATCTTCTTTGCCGCCTCCAGCAAAGAAGGGTTGGCCGTATGGGACCTCAGCGATGATTCGCCGCGGTTGGTCAAGTCTTTTGACCTGGGCTTGGCGGTGGAGCCATCTCTCGAGCGTTCGGGGCGGTTTATCGCCATTAACCTCAGCCCGATGGTCCTGGTGTATGACCTGAAGGAGGACAAACCGTATGCCCAATTCCGCCTGACCGGCAATCTGCCGGTCTGGTCTGTGCACTTCGACCCGTCTGGAGAACGCCTGTTCGTGGCCGGCTCGGGAGAGCTGGCCAGCTTCGACGTTGTGAACCGCCGAGCGCTGCGATCGGTGGCTCGCCCGCCGCTTGGTCGCAGCGTCTTCTCCGCCGATGGGCAAACCCTATTCACCTGGAGCAGCGCCTTTCTATCCGACGAGGTCATCATCTTCGACGTGCCGAGCTGGGAAGTGCGCGCCCGCCTCCAGCACCCGTTGCCTGTGGTGAGGGTGATGCCGGATGAGGCCGGGCGCTATGTCGCGACGTTGACGCTGAACCGCGAGATCGCCATTTGGCATGCCCTCGACGGCGACTTGATCAGCCGGATTGATGGGCCGCTGACGGATACCCTTCGCCTCATGCTGTGCTTCACGCCCGATGGACGCGGGCTGGCCTATCTGGACGGTCAGCGCGTGGCGATCCACGATCTGTCTGCCAAACGCGACATGGACGGCTTCAGCTTGCCTGCTCAACCATCGGCAGTCAGCCGATGTAACAATCCCGCTGGCCGGCTGGCGATCGCCAGCGAACAGGTGCTGCGCGTGCTGACGCTGGACGGCCAGGTTGTTGCGACCATCAAGGCGCCGATTGACCAAATGAACGTCGCGCTCGACCTAAGCAGGGATGGCAGCAAGCTGGCTGCGTTGCTCGGCGACCAATTGACGTTCTGGGACGTGACGACGCAGCAAAAGTTGCGGACTGTGACCTTATCGCAGGATTTGCTCAGCGGCGCCTTCAGTCCCGGCGGGGAGCGCTTTGCACTGAACTTCGGCGACCGGGTTGAGATCGCGCATGTCACCGAAAGCGAACGCACTGCGCTCAAGCTGCCTGCCGAGGGCGTCGTTGCCGTCCTGTTTCCGCCCGATCCGCGCGTGGTGGTCACCGTTGCTGCGCTGCCCTCGTCAACCGTGGCCGGCCGGCGCACCTTCACCACTGGCGAGTTGAGCATCTGGGACGCACAAACCGGCGGGTTGATTCGACGAATCACGACGGCGCAGCCGTTGGCGAGCGCCAGCATCAGCGAGGACGGCGCATTGATCGCTGCCAGCACGCCAGACAACACGCTGCTGGTGTGGGGGTTGCCATGAGTACAATTTCAGGCAGTATGAAGTATCACGTGGCCACCTTTGGCTGCCAGATGAACGAAGCCGACTCGCAGCGCCTGGCCTCGGCGCTGGAGAAGCTCGGCTTGCGCGCAACTGACGCCCGCGAGGAGGCTGACGTGTTGGTGCTGAATACGTGCGTGGTGCGCCAGGGGGCCGAGGACAAGGCGCTGAGCTATCTGCACATGATCAAGCCGCTCAAGCAGCGCCGCCCCGACGTCGTGGTGGGCGTGATGGGCTGCCTGGTGGGTGTGCGCGGCAACACGCCGTTGAAGCGAGCTTTCCCTTGGGTAGATGTGTTCATGGCGCCCAGCGAGCCTGGGCCGCTGGTTGACTTCCTGCTCCAGCGCGAGGGCAAGCGCCTGACCGAAACGGAGACGCGCCAGCGTCACGCGCTTCAAGATGGCGACGCTTCCTTTCTTCGGTTGCCCCAGCACGAGATTGGCAAGCGGGTGACGGCCAATGTGCCGGTGGTCTATGGCTGTTCGCACGCCTGCACCTTTTGCATCATCCCCTTCCGGCGCGGGCCGGAACGCAGCCGGCCAATCGGCGAGATCGTCAGCGAAGTGCGCTCGCTGGTCGCTCAAGGCGTAAAAGAAGTCACCCTGCTTGGCCAGATCGTGGATCGCTATGGCTATGACCTGCTGGGCGAGGACTATGCCATTAAGCGTTACAACCCCGGCGCGGCTTCGGGCGTGCCCTCCCAGAACATCCCGATCCATACCCCATTGGTGGACTTGCTGCGCGCTGTGAGCGCGATAGAGGGCTTGCTGCGGGTGCGCTTCCTCACCTCGCACCCAAACTGGATGACGGATGAATTGCTGGACGCAGTGCGCGAGCTGCCCAAAGTGATGCCCCACATCGAGGTGCCCGTCCAGGCAGGCGACGACGAGGTGCTCGCGCGCATGCGCCGCGGCTACACCAGCGATGACTATCGCCGGCTCATCGCGCGCATCCGCGCCAAGCTCCCCCACGCCTCAATAGCAACGGATGTTATCGTCGGTTTCTGCGGCGAGAGCGAAGCGCAATTTATGCGCACCTACGACTTGTTGGAAGAACTCAAACTGGACGTGGTGCATCTGGCCAAGTACTCGCCGCGTCCCCAAACCTTGGCCGAGCGCGAGATGGCCGATGACGTGCCCGAAGCCGAGAAAGAACGCCGCTTTCGTCTGCTAGAGGCCCAGCACGAGCGCATCAGCAACCAGATCAATCAACGCTACCTGGGGCAAACGGTGGAAGTCCTGGTAGAAGATCAACACAAGGGCAAGTGGCGCGGTCGCACGCCGCAGAACAAGCTGGTGTTCTTTGAGGACGACCGCCGGGATTGGCGCGGCCAACTCGTGCCGGTCACGATCAGTTGGGCCGGCGCGTGGAGCATGCAGGGCAGTGTGGCGCGCTAAACTGCCTCTCCCCTCTTATGCCCCTACGCAGATTCGAACTGCGATCTACGGCTCCGGAGGCCGGCGCTCTATCCATTGAGCTATAGGGGCTGCTATCTTAATTTTATCAGGCCGCGGGGAGCGGGCGGGGTGCATTCACGGCCAGGGGCAAGGCTAATTCTCACGCGGAGAACGCGGAAAGCGCGGAAAGATGATATAGAAAGCACAGCGTCCCTACCGGCGTCTTCTGCGGCCCAGAAGCGGGGCGTCCAGAAATTGCGTTGCCCCTATTGGTGAATGCACCCATGCAAAGGCGGATTATAATTACATACTACGCCCAGGTGGTGGAATTGGCAGACACGCTATCTTGAGGGGGTAGTGCCGAAAGGCTTGCAGGTTCAAATCCTGTCCTGGGCATGCTGCGATCCTGGTCCTAAAGCCAGGATCGCTGTCTTTTTATGAAGATGACCCGGCTGCGCGCATACATCGGCACTTACAGCAGTGAGCAGCGCGAGGGCTTGTTTATCGTGGAGTGGGACGAGCGGAGCAGCCCGCAGTTGCTCCGCGCC
>DAOTYZ010000015.1:0-14422 GCA_034434555.1 Candidatus Roseilinea sp. | reverse complement strand
AAACGCGATGCACGGTTGCCCAAACGCTGCGATGCGCATCGAGATCACGAGCGACCTTGCGGCCTAGTTCGAGGTCTAGGTAAAGGGTTGCGATCTCGTAGGGGCGCATGTCCAGCGTAATCGCACTCCATATATCCTTCGTAAATCACCAACATGGGCGAACCCCGGCATCCTGACCTCCTCGCTCAAAGGATGCCCCCATCGTAACCTGTTATCCGTAAACACTCAAGAGGGAGACTATCGTAAATCCGAACTCACGTATTTTTACATACCCTCTGCGCTCTCTGCATCTCTCATCTCGGTGAGCCAAATCACCCCAAAGTTGAGCGCTCCCCTGCTGAACGCTCCCGACGATGTGCTAGAATCTTAGCCCTGCAAGGTAGCTCGTATTCAGCGAGGATGACCGTGGAAGATAGCCTGATCGAGAAGGTGACAACCGACGCGCCAGAGACGACGAGTGCGCCTCAACGTCGCAGGCCGCCGGCTGCCAGTCGCACGATAGTGGTTGAGTCGTCTTCGACGAGGAACAACCGCATTGATGAATTCGCGGCAAGCAAGACGACCCCGGATTACAAGAACGTTGAGCAACTGCGCCGCTATATCAATGCTCAGGGGAAGATCCTCCCGCGCCGGCGCACCGGCCTGAGCGCGAAGAACCAACGCTTGCTGGCGCGCGCGATCAAGCGCGCCCGCCATCTGGCCTTGCTGCCGATGCCCGGCACAAAGGCAGTTTTGGAAAGAGGAGGGTAAGACATGGCCAAGAAGAAGGGCAACCGCATCGTGATCCGCTTGAAGAGCACAGCGAGCGGCCATTTCTATCTGACGGAGAAGAATCGCAAGAACGATCCATCGCGGCTGGAGTTGCGCCGCTACGATCCCTTTGTGCGCCGTCACGTGATGTACAAAGAGGAGAAATAGCCTCTACTTGCATCCAGTGGTCGTTCGTGCGTGGACACCCGAAGCAACCCGCTTCGGGTGTTTTATTAGGCGCGCGGTGCAAGCGCTCTTCCCGCTTGCGCTGACCTGCGCTGTGGCGTGTGGGCCAACGGCCACGGCCACAGTGCCCCCTGCCACGGCCAGGCCAACCCAGCCTCTGCCAACGCCTTCGCCGACAGCGCCACCGCCTGCGCCCACGCCCACGCCGCTGCCGGTTATCGTCATCACTGCGCCTCTCCCGGACATACCCCTCCCCAACCCGTTTACGCTCGCCGGACAGGTGGGGCGGCTGCCGGCCGACAGCGCGCTGCGCTACCGGCTGCGCAGCCTGACTGGTGAGGACCTCGCCGATGGCCAGTGGATCATCCCTGAATCCCCAACCACCTTCAGCATGACGGTGAGCTACACCATGACGCTCCCTGGGCCGGCGGAGTTGGAGGTGCACATCGCCGGCACCACCATCCGGCAGCCTGTGCGCATCCCCGCGCTCACCGTCCACCTGCTCTCCGGCTTGCGCCTGACGATCAACGGCTTGGCTTCCAAAGCGCGCGCTGAGATCGTGCCCGGTCGGCCACACGTGCGCTCGCCGCTCGAATGGAACGGCTGGCCTGAGCACGTGCGGGTGGTGTTCGACGATGACATTCTCCCCAGCGACAACTTCGACCCACGCCAGCGCCAGTTGCTGGTCTTGCCTTTGGCGAGCCATCGCGCGTTATTTCGCTCCGCCGATGCAGAGGCGTTCGACGCGGCGCTCCGCGACTTTCAAGCGCTGTTGGCAGCCCAACCCACGCGCTTCGAGCAGGACATCCTGCTGTTGCCCGCCTCAGGGCTGAGCCAGGCGATCTGGGCGCAGGTGCGTTATCTGAGCTTTGAGGGCGGGAGAGGGGTGCGCTTCGTGACGCACCTGACCACAGAACTTGGCCTGCTGACCGCCAGCAGCTTGACCTACACCTTTCAGGGCCTGACCGAGGACGGTCGGTACTACATCGCAGCATACTTCCCGATCACCACAACCCTGCTGCCGAGCAGGCCGGCCGAGGTGGACAAGCCGACGCGCGACCTCTTCCGCAGGGACTATCGCGCGTATGCTGAGGGCATCGCGCAGCAGCTCGACGCGCATCCTGAGTCCTTCACGCCCGCGCTGCGCGTGCTCGATGGATTGATCGCCTCGCTGGCCATCACGGATGAACTCTTAGGCGCACAGACGGTTCCGAGCGATGTTCCAGCCGGCGAGGCTAAGACGTTGTTGAACGTGCGGGCTGGGCCTGGCACGCGCTTCCGCATCATCGGCCAGCTCGCGCCTGACCAGCGCGTCGAGCTGCTCGCGCGCGACGCTGCGGCGAGTTGGCTGCGCGTGCGCGCGCCCGGCGGCATGATCGGCTGGGTCAGCCGCGCTTACGTGGACACCCCTTTTGATTTAGAGTTGCTCCCCGTCCAACAGCCATGAGCCGCGAACCGATTCGCCTCTTGCATTTTGCCGACCTGCATATCGGCATGGAGAACTACGGCCGGCTTGATCCTTCGAGCGGCCTGAACCAGCGGGTGCTGGACTTCGTCTCGCGCCTGAAGGAGGTGGTGGACTACGCCCTTGAACACGAAGCCGATCTGGTGATCTTCGCCGGCGATGCGTTCAAGACGCGCGATCCCAACCCCACCTATCAACGCGCTTTTGCGCGCCAGGTCATGCGCCTCTCGCGCGCCGGCATCCCGACGGTGCTGTTGCTGGGCAACCACGACATGCCGATCATCGAGCAACGCGCCAGCAGCCTGGATATCTTCAGCGCGCTCGAGGTCCCCAACGTGATCGTTGGACGCGCTGAGGCTGTGCACCGCATCCAAACGCGACGTGGCATGCTCCAGGTCGCTACCGTCCCCTGGCCACAGCGCAACCGACTGCTGAAGTTCGAGGAGTATCGCGGCATGACTGTCGAGCAGCTCGATCAGGAGATGGTGAGGATCCTGGATTCAGAGATCGGTCGGCTGGCCGGTGAGCTGGACGCCAGCCTGCCAGCCGTCCTCACCGGCCACTTCACGCTGGACGGGGCGGTGTTCGGCTCTGAGCGCAACGTCATGCTGGGACGCGACCTGATTTTGCCGCTGAGCGCGCTCCACTTGAGCGCGTGGGACTACGTGGCCATGGGGCATATTCACAAGCACCAAAGCCTGAATCAAAACAACATGCCGCCCGTGGTGTATGCCGGCAGCCTGGAGCGGGTTGACTTTGGCGAGGCGGACGAGGCGAAGGGCTTTTGCTGGGTGGAGCTGCGTCGCGGCGAGGCGCGCTGGTCGTTTGTGCCCCTGGCCAGCGTCCGCCGATTTGTCTCGATCTACGTTGACGCCACGCGGGAAGGCGACGCACCCACCGAGGCCGTGCTGCGGCGCATTGCGCAGCACGACCTCAAGGACGCCGTGGTGCGCGTGCAGATCAAGCTGCTCCAGCACCAGGAGGCCGCGCTGCGCATGCGTGAGATCGAGTCGGTGCTGGCCGATGCCTACTTCATCGCCGGCATCGCGCGCCACGTCGAGCGCGAGGCGCGCTCGCGCATTGGATTGCAGAACCCGGAGTCACTCACGCCGCTTGAGCTGCTGGAGCGCTACTTCGTCAGCAAGAACACGCCGCGCGGGCGCGTGGATGCGCTGCTGGCGCTGGCTGGCAAACTCATCGAACAAGCCGACGCGCGGGCCAGCGAGTGAGCGCAGCGTCATCCCCCTAACTACAGCACAGCGATCCCCATCGTAAGGATGGTGACGATCATGGCGGGGAGGAGATATGCCCGAAAAGTGAGCGCGATGCCGAACTTGCGGGCCTGCTCGGCGACGATCAGGTTGGCCACAGAGCCGATCAGGGTGAGGTTGCCGGCCAGGGTGGACGCAGCAGCCAAGGTCAACCAAGCCTGGGTTGGATCGGCAAACTGCGGCACGAGCGGCCGGAAGAGCAACACCGCTGGCACGTTGGAGATGAGGTTGCTGAGCAACAGCGTGACGATCGCCAGAGGCGCAGTGCCGGCGAAAGCGAGCGGCTTCACTTGCTCGAACAGCCAGGCCGAGACACCGGTGTGCTCAAGCGCGCCGGTGACGACGAACAGGCCGCTGAACATCACGAGCAACGGCCAGTCCACCAGCGCCAGGATGCGCGCCGATTCAAAGCGCCGGCCAATGAGGACGGCACAAGCAGCGATGAAGGCAGCCACCGTGATGTTGGCGCCGGCCAGAAAGGCGATGAGCATCAGCGCGATGACCACCAAGCTCCTGCGCAGGGTGGAGAGATAGACCTGAGCCTCCGCCTGCGCCAGCGGCAGCGGGCCTGTTGGCGAACGCGGCGCGCTGAGCGAGGGCGAGCGCGCCGACGATCGGCCGGCGCGAAACTCAGCCGGATACAGCAGCCACAGCACCGCGAAGATCACAAAGAGACCGGCGAGCGCCACCGGCCCCAGGCGGGCCAGCCAGTAGGTGTAGCTGATGCCCGACGATGCGCCGATCAGGATATTTTGCGGGTTGCCGGTGATGGTGGCCGTTGAGCCGACGTTGGCCGCGCAGGCCAGGCCGATCAGGTAGGGGATCGGATCGCGCCTGAGGCGGATGACGACGCCGCACACCAGCGGCGTGAGCATGATGCACACCGGGTCGTTGAGGAAGAGCATCGAAAGCACGCCGGACGTGCCGATGGACCAGCGCAAGCAGGCTCAGTGGGTGGCTCGCCCGCTCGATGATGCGCTCGCCTACCCACGTGAAGAACCCCGACAGCTCCAACACCGCGTTGATGACCATCATGCTGAACAAGAGGACCAGCGTGCTCAGGTCCAGCGTGCGCTCGGCGGCGGGGAAGTCGAGCACGCCGAACACGAGCACTGCGCCTGCGCCGATCATGGCAATCGCAGCTCGGTTCAGCCGCAGACCGGGCACTTCGCCCAGGGCCAGCGCGACGAAGGTGAGCAGGGCAATGACGATCGCGCCGAGCTGCGCAAGGGCGAGCGAGAGCTGAGACATCAGCTCTGCCTCTGATCGACGTATTGCAATAGCAAACCGCCGATGAGCAGCGCAGCGCCCAGCCCGCTGGTCGGCCCCAGCCGCTCATCGAACAGCAGCCAAGCCAGCAGCGCAGAAGTGAGCGGCTCGGCCAGCGTGGCGATGCTGGCCGTCGTCGCTGGCGTGGTGCGCATGCCGGCCAAGAACACGAAGTAGCCCAGCGCGGTCGGCACCAGGCCGAGGTATAGCAGATGCAGCCAACCAAGCGGGGAATAGCGGAGCGCCAGGCCGCCCGGCTGAAGCCAGGTCAATCCCAGCAATAAAGCCGCGCCCAGCGTGAAGCCGATGGCGATGGGCTGAAGCGGATGGTAGCGATTGGCCAGGGTTCTGCTCAACAGCACCAGCGCTGCATAGGCCATGGCCGCGCTCAGCGCCAGGCCGATGCCGACGACTGCTTCTGCTGAGCTGACCTGAACCGGATTGACGTTAATCAGCAGCGCCGTGCCAAGCAGCGCGGTGGGCAAGGCCAGCAGGGTGAAACGGCTGAGGCGCTCACCGATCAGGCCGGTCGCCAAGAGCGCCACGAACAGCGGGGCAGTACACAGGGTGACCAGCGTCGTCACCGTCACCCCCACGCGCGGGATGGCAGCGAAGTAGGTGGCTTGATAGAGCGCCATCATCGCGCCGATGCCCGCCATCCTGACCACGTCTCGGCCTGAGACGCGCAGCAGGCGATCACCCGTTGCCAGGTGGCCGGCGATCAGCAGCGCCGGCGCTGCGAAGGCCAGCCGGAAGAATCCAATCGAGAGTGAGTCGGTGTCAGCCAGGCCGTAGAGCGATTTGCTGGTGATGCCGACGGTGCCCCATAGCACAGCAGCCAGGGTGACTTGAAGCAGGCCCAGAGGAATGAGTCGGATCGCTGCGTTGTCGGTGGTTGCTTGTGCTCGGCTGCTCATCAATGCTTATAAATTGGGCGTTGCGCCGTCCTGAGAGGCGGTTGCCTCGATGGCACACTCCAGGTGTTCCAGTCGGACGAGCGCGTTGCGCTGGTCGAGTTCAACAGCGATAACGTCAATTTGCCACTGCGCGTCCTGCAGGCCGTGTTGGTCCAGATAGGCCTGCGCCGTGGCGATCAACCTGGCGCGTTTGTTGGGCGAGATGGATTCCTGGGGGACGCCATAGGCGTTGCTGCGACGGGTGCGCACTTCGACGAAGACGATGGTCTGACCGCGCTCGGCGATGATGTCCAGTTCGCCGTGCCCGTGCCTCCAGTTGCGGGCGCGGATGAGGTAGCCATTGGCGAGCAGGTGCTTGGCGGCCAGGGCTTCACCCCATTTGCCGACCTCGCAGTGCTTGGCCATCACGCCTCTTCTTCCGATTCCGGGGGTTGGGCGGCCTCGCGGCCAGCGAGCGCCCCTGCGATCAGGCAGACCAGCATGCTCACCAGCCCAAAGACCACGATCAGCCCTGGGCGGATGCTGGCGTTGGGCACTTGATTATTGAGTATCAGCGCAGAAGCGACCAGGCCGGCAATCGCGCCCACGCCAACCCACACGCCGATGGAGAGGCCGAGCAACCTGCCGAGCCGCGGATCGGTGAAGCCCTCGGCGGACTTGCGCGCGGCAAGGATGGCCACCGTCCCCGCCGTGGCCAGGTTGCCCCACCAGCCGGCGACCAACGCTGCGCCGGCCAGCAGGCCCCGATTGCGCTCCAGCAAACTCAATAGAGAAAGCTGTATCAAGACCGCCACCACTGCCGTAGCGATGAACGAGATCACCAAGTATCGAACGGATAAACGACCTATCATCTCCTACTCACAATACGAAATATGGAATACGGAATACGAAATACGTAACATAAACACATCTCATCACCCATACTGCGCATCGCCCCCTGCACCTCAGTGCCTGAAATGACGGACACCTGTGAAGATCATCGCCAAGCCAGCCCTGTCGGCGGCAGCGATCACCTCGGCATCGCGCTGGGCGCCGCCGGGCTGGACGATGGCGCGCACGCCGGCCTTCGCCGCTTCTTCCACGCCATCGGGAAAGGGGAAGAAAGCGTCGCTGGCGAGGACAGCGCCCTTGGCGCGCTCGCCGGCGCGCGCAACGGCCAGGCGCACACTATCTACGCGGTTCGGTTGGCCGCCGCCGATGCCCACCGTCGTCAAGACATTGGCCTCTGCTCGCGCGAGCACCACCGCGTTGCTGTGGACGTACTGGCAGACCTTCCAGGCGAAGCGCAGGGCGCGCATGTCCGCTTCGCTGGGCTGGGCCTGGGTGACCACCCGCCATGCTGCGTCACTCGGATCGCCCTGGTCAATGGTCTGGCGCAGCATCCCGCCGAGGATGCTGCGATATTCGTAGGCCACAGCGTCGGGCGTCCACGTGGCTTTGAGCAGCCGGCAGTTCTTGCGCTTCGCGAGATGGGCCTGGGCATCCTGGGCGAAATCCGGGGCGATGATGCACTCGATGAAGAGGTCGCCCATCGCCTCGACGGTGGCTGCGTCAATGGTCCGGTTCGCTGCGACGATGCCGCCGAACGCAGAGACAGGGTCGGCGGCCAGCGCAGCGGCACAGGCGCGATGCAACTCGTCTGCGCAAGCCACAGCGCACGGGCTGAGATGCTTGACGACCACGACAGCAGGTTGCTCAAACCGATGCACGGCGCGCCAGGCGGCGTCCAAGTCGAGTAAGTTGTTGTATGAGAGCGGCTTTCCTTGGAGCAGTTGGCCGCCGAGCGGCTCGCCGAGGCCGTTGCCGTTCAACCTGAAGAAGGCCGCCTGCTGATGGGGATTCTCGCCATAGCGCAGGTCCTGTACCTTGTGCAAGGTCAAGGTCACGACGGGGGCATCCACCGAGCGCAGACCCATCAGATAGTCGCGGATGGCGGCGTCGTAGGCCGCGGTGTGCGCGAAGGCCTTCAGCGCCAGCACCTCGCGGGTTTCCAGTGAGACGCTGCCATGACGGGCCAAGTCGTTCAGAATCAGGCCGTAGTCGGCAGGATCGCAGACCACCGCCACCCGCTCAAAGTTTTTGGCTGCCGCGCGCAGCAACGCCACGCCGCCGATGTCAATGTGTTCGATCGCGTCGCGCAGGGTGACGAAGCGCTGCGCCACGGTCTTTTGAAAGGGGTAGAGGTTGACGACGACCAGGTCAATCATCTGGGCGTTCATGCGCGCCAGGTCGGCTCGGTCGTCGGCGGTGTCGCGCGCCAGGATGCCGGCGAAGATCATCGGGTGGAGCGTCTTGACGCGGCCATCGAGCATCTCCGGCAGCCCGGTGAGCTGCTCCACAGAGGTCACGGGCAAGCCGGCCTGCCGGAGGAAACGGGCTGTCCCGCCGCTGGCGATGAGCTCAACGTTGTAGTAATACAAGGTGCGCGCGAAATCGAGCAGGTTGGTCTTGTCGGACACCGACAGCAGGGCCCTCATAGCAGGGCATTATAAGGTTCGCATCGTCGTCGAATGGGGCGGGTGCGTTCGCACAAGGTCAATCGTCCAAAGGTCGCTCGCTGCGGCCAGCGAAGCATCTACACCCTCGCTGGCGCAGCCACTGAGCGGGCGGTGGTATTGTCTTCGCTAATCCTCGCAAAGGTTGACAGATGGAAGACTGGGCACGCAAACGATTGAGTCCCCTGTTAGAGCCGTTGATTGACCTCGCTGCGCGCGCTGGCCTCTCGCCCAACGCGCTCACCCTGGCCGGCTTCGGCTTGAATGCGTTGGCCGGCCTGTTCATCGCGCTGGGCTGGCCATTTTGGGGCGGCGTGATGATGGCCGGTTTGGCCATGCCGCTGGACGCGCTCGACGGCGGCGTGGCGCGCAAGCTGGGTCGGCAGAGCGCGTTCGGCGCGTTCCTGGATAGCACCCTGGATCGCTGCGCCGAGGGTGCCTTGCTGGCTGGTCTGGGCTACGCCTTCGCGCTGCGCGGGGATGCCCTCTCGGTCGCCGGCACGTTCTTGGCCCTGGCCGGGTCTTTTATGGTCAGCTACACCCGCGCGCGGGCCGAGGGCTTGGGGCTGGCCTGTCGGGTGGGGGTGTTCAGCCGATTGGGCCGCTTTGTGCTGCTCGCGGTTGGGTTATTGTCCTCGCCGCTCTGGCCGGCGTCGCTGGTTGTGATGGTCTGGGCGCTGGCCTTCCTGACTTCGTTTACCACCCTGGAGCGCGTGCTATTTGTCTATCGCCTCACGAGGGGGGCGCGATAAAGCGCTCGATCTGCGCGCGGGCCTTCAGGTCATCCATCCACTCGGCCATGGCGCGCGCCTGCAGGTGCGCAGCGTCCAGCTCGGTCAGCGGGCGCACCTCGCGGCCGATGACGCGGATGATGTGATAGCCGACCGGGCTGGGCACGACGTCGCTGGTCTCGCCGACCTGCAGGCCGAAGGCGGCTTCCTCGACCTCCGGCCAGAGAATGGCGTTGCTCCCGCGCATGAACCAGCCCAGGTCGCCGCCGGCCGGCCGCGTGCTCTCGTCCAGCGAGAGCGACCGCGCCAGCGCGGTGAACTGCGCCCCGTTTCGCAGACGGGCGAGGACCTGTCTGGCTTCGCGCTCGGTGGCCAGCACGATGTGGTAGGCGTGGACATACTCTGCCGTGCGCGGCAGCGTGCTCAGCACCTGCTCGCGCAGCGCGCCCGTGAGCAGCTCCAAGCGCAGTTGCGCCCGCACGTCGGACTCGGTCTGGCCGGTCGCCATGAGCCAGGCTTGGAATTGCGCTTCGCCGCCGATCTGGGCCTTCACGATCGCAAGTTCGGCTGCGACTTGATCCTCGCTGACGGCGATGTTCCGCCGCGCGGCCTCTTGTTCGATCAATGCTTGCTCGATGAGCGCCTCCAGCGCCGCCTCTCGGATCTGGGCGAGTGTCTGTCGATCGCGCTCGTCGTTGGGGTCAAGCGGGCCGGGCAAGGTGCGGAAGTAGCGCCCTAGCTCAGCCTGATAAGCCGAGAGGGGGATCGGCTGGCCGTTGACCCGCGCGGCCAGCGGGATGGCGGTCGGCGTCGCCGTAGGGGTGGGCGACGCCGTGGGGGAAGGCGTCGGGTTGATGGTGACGCTGAAGATCTGGGGCGTGATCACCGGCGGTTGCGCCGGCGCGCACGCGGCAGCGAAGATGGCCGCCGCCGATATGACCAGTGGCGCGAGGCGTCTCATCGCACGGGGATTACGTCGTCCCAATTTTTACCAGCAGCGACGTCCGCCCGCAACGGCACGCGCAGCGGATAGGCCGCTTCCATCTCGCGTTTGATCAGGCCGGCTACTTCGTCCAGCTCGGAGGGCGGACAGTCAAACACCAGCTCATCGTGCACCTGCAGCGTCATGCGAGCCTGGTAGTTGCCGGCTTGGAGCTGGCGGTGGATGCGCACCATGGCGATCTTGATGATGTCCGCGGCTGACCCTTGAACGGGATGGTTGATCGCCTCGCGCTCGGCGCGCCGGCGCATCGGCTCTGGCGAGGTCCGCGCGACCAGCTCCGGGAAGTAGCGCCGCCGGCCCATCACGGTCTCCACGTAGCCCTGTTCCGCGGCCAGCCGCTTGGTGGCCTCCAGCCATTCGCGCACCCTGGGAAAGCGGGCGAAGTAGCGATTGATGAACTCCTGGGCCTCGGCGGGCGTCATGCCGGTGTTGGCGGCCAGGGCCATCGCCCCCATACCGTAGGCGATGCCGAAGTTGATCCGCTTGGCGTTGCTGCGCTGCATGGGGGTCACGTCGCGGATCGGCACGTCGTAGATCGCCGCCGCGGTGGTGGCGTGGATGTCCTCGTTGTTGGCGAACGCTTCCTTCAGCGTGGGATCGTCGGACAAATGGGCCAGGATGCGCAGCTCCACTTGTGAGTAGTCGGCGCTGATGAGCTGCCATCCCTTGCGCGGCACGAACGCCTTGCGCACCCGCCGGCCCATCTCGGTCTTGGCGGGGATGTTCTGCAAATTGGGGTTTGACGAGGACAGCCGGCCGGTGACCGCGCCAACTTGGTTGAAGTCGGTATGCACGCGGCCGGTCTTGGGGTTGATGAGCTGCGGCAGGGCGTTGACATACGTCCCCTGGAGCTTGCTCAGCTCGCGGTGTTCGAGGATGAGCGGGATGATCTCGTGCTTGTCGCGCAGGCTATCGAGCACGTCGGCGGCGGTGGAGAAGCTGCCGGCTTCGGTCTTGCGCAGGCCGTGCGTGGGCAGGCCGAGCTTGCCGAAGAGCACATCGCTGAGCTGGCGGGTAGAGTTGACGTTGAACACCGTGCCGGCGATGTTGAAGATGCGCCGCTCCAATTCGCGCAGCCGCTCGCTGATCTCGCCCGATAGCTCGCCAAGATACTCGACGTCGAGGGCGACGCCGGCGAGTTCCATATCCACCAGAACAGGGATAAGCGGCAACTCAACATCGTAAAAGAGCGCCTCTTGGCGGCGCTCGTGGAGCAAGGGGGCCAAGATGTCGCGCAGCCGGAAGGTGGCATCCGCATCCGCCGCAGCATAAGCGGCCACTTGTTCCAGCGGCACCTCGCGCAGGGTGATCTGCTTCTTGCCGCGCCCGATCAACTCGCCGATCTCGGTCATCTGCCAGCCCAGGTGGACGAACGCCATCTGCTTAAGCCCCAGGCTTTGCCCACCCGGATCGCAGAGGAATTGGGCGATCATCGTGTCGAAGATCGGTTTATTGATGTTGACCCCGACCTGGCGCAGCACGGCCAGGTCGAACTTGGCGTTGTGGGCGACCAACTCGGCGTCCTTGCGCTGCAGCGCCAAGATGATCGGCTCGAACTTGGGCGAGCGAGGGTCGAGCAGCCAGTGGACAGGCTGGCCGGTTGCCGTGGGATGCGCGATGCACGGCAGATACCACCCTTCGCCGGGCTGGGTGGCGAACGACATGCCCACCAGCTCGCCGGTGATCGGGTCGGTGCTGGTGGTCTCGGTGTCGAAGGCGATGCGCCCAGCGCTGTTCAGCCCAGCGAGCAGGGCGCGGTAAGCATCGTCGCTATCCACTAAGCGCAGGCGCGTGGGGAAGTGAGCGGTGGCCTGCGCAGGAGTCGCAAGCGGCGGGGCGGGCATCGCCGAAGTGCCGAAGATGCTCAGTTGGCTGGCGCCTGCCTCTCGCGTCGGAGTGGATGGTGAAGGGATGCGCTTGATCAGGCTCTCGAAGCGCAGGTCACGAAAGAACATGAGCGCGCGCTGATGGTCAAACTGCGCCGCGCACGCTTCCCAGTCCACTTCCAGCGGCACATCGGTGCGGATGGTGGCGAGCTGCTTGCTGAGGTAGGCGGCGTCCCTGCCGGCTTCCAGCGCAGCGCGCACCCGTTTTTGTGAGATCGCGTCCAGATGCGCGTAGATGCCGTCCAGGTCGTTGAATTGTTGGAGCAGGGCCTGCGCGCTCTTCTCGCCGATGCCGCGCACCCCTGGGATGTTATCGGAGGCATCGCCGACCAGCGCTTTGTAGTCCACCAACTGGTCGGGCCGCACCCCGTAGGTCTCGATCACCTTTGCTTCGTCGAAGATGATCGTCTCCTCGAAGCGCTGGCGAGAGGTGAGCACTCGAATCGCCGGCGAGACGAGTTGCAGCGCGTCGCGGTCGCCGGTGACGATCACCACGTCCATGCCCTCCGCGCTGGCCCGGCGAGCCAGCGTGCCGATCACATCATCGGCCTCGAATCCTTCAGCGGTGAAGATGGGGATGTCGAACACCTTGAGCAGGTGTTGAATGCGCTGCACCTGCTGCTCCAGCGTCTCGGGGGCCTTCTGGCGGGTGCTCTTGTATTCCGGGTAGATCGCGTCGCGAAAGGTCGCGCCGACATCGAAGGCGGCTGCGATGTAGTCGGGCTGCTGCTCTTGCCACACCCGCAACAGCATGCTGGCGAAGGCATACACCACGCCGGTGAACTCCTTCTCCCCGCGGTCGTTCGTGATGGAGAGCTGGGCCAGGCCGGTGTCCGGCCGGTTAGGCGGATAGACCACGAAGAACGCGCGATAGGCCAGGGAGTACCCATCGAGCAGCAAGAGCTTGGGTCGCTTGCCATCGGCAGGTGGCATAAGCGTATTGTATGGCGAGGATGCTTCTACAATCGGGAGTGCGCCGACTGGAGGTGACACAAGAAACGTGAGAGACGGCCGAGGACGCAAAGGTTGTTTCTCTGCCCCTCGGCGGTTTAAACCTCAGTAATCCAAGTCAACCCCAAGGTGGGGCACTCCTTACAATCGCACTCATGGCAGACCACTCTGAACCCGCCGGCCAGCAGTTGCTGCTCTGTTCGTGGCTGATCACCTCGGCAGGCGAACCGCCAAAGCCCGACCAAGCCGTGCTCGTGGAAGGCAGCGTGATCGCCGACATCGGCGACCAGACATCTATACAACAGCGCTATCCTGACGCCACGACGGTGGACTTGCGCGGCTGCGCCGTATCCCCTGGGTTTGTGGACGCGCATCGCCACTGTTACGGCGTGTTAGCGCACGGCATCCCCACCGAGCACGCGCCGGCGGACTTCTGGGCCTTCCTCAACGAGTTCTGGTGGAAGCAAGTCGAGGACCGACTGGACCACGCGATGCTGCGCGCGGCGATGGATCTGGCGTGCTACGACATGATCCGCAGCGGCGTCACCACGTTCTTCGATTGCCTAGAGGCCCCGAACGCCATCCCGGATGGCCTCTTTGCGCAAGCTGAGGTGGCCGCACGCTGGGGCATACGAGGGGTGCTGTGCTTCGAGGCGACCGAGCGGGTGAGCCGAGATAACGGCGAGCTTGGGCTGCGCGAGAACGCGAACTTCATCAGTGCATGCCGCGCCAGCAGTAGCTTCCCGCTGCTCAGCGGGGCGATGTGCCATCACACCACCTTCACCTGTAGCGACGACTTCATCCGCAAAGCGCACCGCATGGCGAAGGAGCTGGGCGTCCTGCTTCACTTCCACTGCGCCGAGGGGACATACGAGCCAGAGCAGACGCTCAGGCGTTATGGCCGGCGGACCATCGAGCACTACGACGATTTAGGCATCCTCGATGAGACCACGCTGGCCTCGCAATGCGTTCAGCTTTCGCCCGAAGAGGTGCGCATCGCGGGCGAGCGCGGCATCCGAGTGACGACCATGCCGCTGAGCAACTGCGAGGTGGGCGGCGGGATCGCGCCCGTGCCGGAGATGCGCAAGGCCGGCGCAGTCGTCGGCCTGGGCACAGATGGCTACGTGGCCAACTTCTTCGCCACCTTGCGCGGCGCCTTTTTGATCCACAAGGCGCGGCTGTTAGACCCGGGCGTGATGCCGGCGCGCGAGGTCTGGCAGATGGCCACCGCCGACGGCGCGCGCGCCTTGGGCATGGAGTCCCAGATCGGCAGCCTGTCCATCGGCAAGCAAGCAGACCTGATCGCGATTGACCTGGACCTGCCCACGCCGGTGACTGCGCAAAACCTCTTCGAGCAACTGGTCCTCTGGCGTGATGCGGTGGACGTGCACAGCGTGATGGTCGCCGGCCGCTGGCTGAAACGCAACTACTTGGTGCTCGATGCCGATCCTGAAGCGCTGTTGGCCCACGCCCGCGAGGCCGCAGCGCGGCTGTGGTC
>DAOTYZ010000014.1:0-12308 GCA_034434555.1 Candidatus Roseilinea sp. | reverse complement strand
GGCAAGCTGCTGGCTGAGCCGAATGAGCGCGTCTAGCTTGCCGAGCGCTGCACCGCTGCGGATGCTCTCGCGGGCCATATCAATTCCTGTAGCGATGTCGGGGGCAGCGTCGGCGGCATAAAGCGCTGCGCCGGCGTTCAGCAACACCACGTCGGTCCGCGCCGGCACGTCCTCGCCGGCGAGGATGGCGCGCGTGATGGTCGCGTTGAATTCGGGCGTGCCGCCGCCCAGCTCATCCAGCGTGGCCGGCGCAAAGCCGTAATCCAGCGCGTCGAGCGCATACTCGATGACGTGACCCTCTCGCACCTCGGCGACGATGTTCGGTCCTACCGTAGTTAGCTCGTCAATCCCCGCCACTTGGGGCGATGAGCTGCTGACGACCAGCGCATGTACGGTATCCAGCTTGGCCAACACGTCGGCCATCACGCGCACATAACGGTGGTCCCACACCCCTAGCAGGTGATGGCGGGCGAGGGCAGGGTTGCTGGGCGGGCCGATGATGTTGAAGATGGTGCGCTGGCCGATCTCACGTCGTGGGCCGGCGGCGTGCTTCATGGCTGGGTGATGCACCGGCGCGAACGCAAAGCCGATCCCTATCTCGTCTATGCAGCGCCCGACTTGCTCCGGCGTCAAATCCACCTTGACGCCCAGCGCGTTGAGGACGTCGGCACTGCCGCTCTGCGAGGAGGCGGCGCGGTTGCCATGCTTGGCGACGGGCACGCCGGCGCCGGCCACCACAAAGGCGGTCGTCGTGCTGATGTTGAAGGTATTCGCGTGATCGCCGCCGGTGCCAACGATGTCTATCAGCTTTGGCTGATGGTTGGGGATGCGCGCCATGTGCGCGCGTAGTGCGCGCATGCTGCCCACGATCTCATCGGCGGTCTCACCCTTCATGCGCAGCGCAGCCAGGTATGCGCCGATCTGCGCCGGCGTGGCTGCGCCGACCATGATTTCGTTCATCACCGCTTCGGCTTCCTCGGCGGTGAGCGAGGCATGGGTAAATAGCTTGGCGATCGCTTGCTGGATCACGATGTGTTGCTCCTATCCGCGCTGGACGATGACGGTGGTGCCCTGCGCCGGGTCGCGTCGGGCTTTGGCCGGCAGCGTCGTGTAGCGCTCCGCATAATTGTTAGGCGGCATCGTCCATCGCCAGACCCACTTCGCCGCCTCTGAGGTCAGGTTTACGCAGCCGTGGCTGCGCGGGATGCCGTAGTCGTTATGCCAGTAGGTGCCGTGGAAGGCGATGCCGCTGGCCGTGAAGTAGCTCACCCACGGCACGCCGGGCAGGTCGAACGAACGGCTGCTTCCAATCGCCTCGTTGTGCATGTGCTGGCTGGGGGTCTTGCGATAGACATACCATGTGCCGGGCGTGGTGGTGAAGTTGGCGACTTGGCCGCTGGCCGCGTCCTTGAACGTTGTGCCGGTGGCGACGCGGGCAGTGAACACCTCGCGCTCTCCCTCATAGGCAACCATGCGCTGCTCGCGCAAGTTGATCACGATCTTCTTCTGAAGGGGATCCACGTCTGGCGAAAGCGGGGTGAACTCGGCCGGCGAAATTGGACGCATCTGCGAAGCCGGCACAAAGTAACGGCCAGGGAATAACTCATCCTCAATCTGATACCACCAGGCCAGATCGCCGCCGAACGGCAGCGGGTTGGCTTTGATCACCTCAGGTTGGTCGAGCGTCGGCATAACTTTGATGACCTTGAAGACTGCGCCGCTGTAGTAGCGATACTTGCTGCGCGGCGCTTTCAGCGATGGCGCCGTACGCACATCTACGAAAGGCACGCTCACCTCAGCCCAGAAGCCGTCCTCGCCGGCGTCGGTGCGCGGGCGGTTCACTTGCCAGCTCACCGGCTGGACCAGCGCCGAATGCATATACCCGTCGTCAACCTGATACCAGGTCTTGTTGTGGGCCGAGCCAGAATCGGTCTGTAGCTCAGCGTAAATAGGCAACACGTCGTCGCGGCGCAGCGAGCGAACTTTGTCGGCTTTGACGTTCGGCTCCTTGCGCACGAGCGCGCCGGTCTGAAACACCCGCCCATAAAAGATCGCGTTACGCTGAGGGACGACGTTCTCCGCGTCTTCGCCATCTGGGCGCATGGTCGGCAGCGGAGGCACGATGCTGCGCGCCATGAGGAGCGCGCCGAGTTTGAGCAGCGATCGCCTGGTCAAGCCCTGCATCGCTTAAGGTTGGCCAAGGTAGCGCTGTAGCCGTCGCCTCATGTCGGCGTATTCAAAGCCCCCGCTGAAGCGAGCGATGACGTTCTGCCGGCCGTCGAGGATGACGAATGTGGGCACGCCAACCACGCGATATTGGCGCACCAGATCGCGGCTGGCCGGCGCGTCCACGTCGTAGGAGGCGAAGAGCATCGCACTGCCGAACTCTTGGCGCAGGCGCTCGACCAGCGGGGTCGTCTGCTTGCACACAGCGCACCACTCAGCGTAGAAGTCTACGAACGTGAATGGGCCGCGCGCGACCTCCTGCGACTCGTAGTCCACGCGCGACTCGGTAAAGCTCACCGGCCTGGGGTCAATCGTCGCGATCGGCATGGGTCCAGGTTGGCTGACGCATGCCGTCAGCCCAGCGATCAGCGCACACAGAAGAAACGCTCGCTTCACTTGGCTCACGCTCCTGGCTGAAGGGCCATGCGCCCTGCGTAGCGCGCGCCCTCGCCCAATTCCTCCTCTATCCTCAGGAGCTGATTGTACTTGGCGGTGCGCTCGCCGCGGGCGGGGGCGCCGGTTTTGATCAGGCCGGTGTTGAGCGCCACGGCCAGGTCGCTGATGAACGCATCCTCGGTCTCGCCGCTGCGGTGCGAGACGGCCACTGCCCAGCCCGCGCGCAGGCTCATCGTCACCGCGTCAATTGTCTCGCTCAACGTGCCGATCTGGTTGACCTTACACAGCAGGCCGTTGCACGCTTTCTCACGGATGGCGCGCGCCACAAACTGAACGTTGGTGACCAGAAGGTCATCGCCGATCAGGCGCACCTTGTCGCCAACCCTCGCCGTGAACTGCGCCCAGCCGGCCCAGTCGCTCTCCGCCAGGCCGTCCTCAATTGAGACGATCGGGAACTGGCGTAGCCAGTGCTCCCAGTAGGCGATCATCTCCTCGGTGGTCAGCGCTTTGCCCTCTTTGGCTAGATGGTATCTGCCATCCTGGTAAAGCTCACTGGTGGCGGGGTCGAGGCCGAGCGCGACCTGCTCGCCAGGGCGGTAGCCGGCTTTGACGATTGCCTCCAAGATGACCTCGATCGCTTCCACATTGCTCCTGAGCGAAGGCGCAAACCCGCCCTCATCGCCGACGTTGGTACTGTAGCCTTTTTGCTTTAGCGTCTTATGCAGCGCGTGATAGCACTCCGCGCCCCATTGCAGCGCCTCAGCGAACGATGAAGCGCCCACCGGCAGGATCATGAACTCTTGAAAGTCGGTGCTGTTGTCGGCGTGTTTGCCGCCGTTGAGGATGTTCATCATCGGCGTGGGCAAAATGTGCGCGTTCGCGCCGCCGATGTAGCGATAGAGCGGTATACCCTGGCTGACGGCAGCCGCGCGGGCGACGGCCAGGCTGACGCCCAAGATGGCGTTCGCGCCCAGGTTGGCCTTGTTCGGCGTGCCGTCGAGCTGGTTGAGCAGCTTATCTATGCCCACTTGATCGGTCGCTGGCCAGCCTTCGAGCGCGGCGGCGATCTCGGTGTTGATGTGGTTGATCGCCTTGCGCACGCCTTTGCCACCGTAGCGCGAAGCATCGCCGTCGCGCAGCTCAATCGCCTCGTTCTCGCCGGTGCTGGCACCGCTCGGCACGCTGGCGCGCGCGTAGCTGCCGTCTTCGAGGATCACGTCAACTTCTACGGTTGGGTTGCCGCGCGAATCGAGGATCTCGCGGGCTACAACAGTTTCAATGTAGCTCATTGTTAAGTTCTTCTCCCGGAGCAGGTTATCTCATCCGGGACATCATTGTATCGCTTAGACGAGATGAGGCGTATTCACCAATAGGGGCAACCTTCCACCGAGCGATACTGCCAGCGAAGGTAAATCTTGTAGAGGGTGGGCGACGGCACTGCCGTCGCTCACCCTCCGTAGGAAGATCAACTTTAGCCGGTTGGCAGCGCGCAAGCGGTTGCCTGTTTTGGTGAACGCACCCACAGCTTAGCTGGGCACAACCATACAGATGAATGACCGGGGCGACGTTTGGCGCGACCGGCAAAGGCTAGGCGTTGGCGCCGGTGCCCACAGGCTGGGGAACCTCCTGCTCAGCAGGTTGTGCCCGCTCATTGTCGCTGCTGAACAGCAACCCATCGCCTTCTGGCTTAAGGTCCACACACACGCAGTCGCCGGCCTTGAACTTGCCCTGGAGCAGGTACACGCTGAGTGGCCCTTCGACATACTTTTGCATGGCGCGGCGCAGCGGGCGAGCGCCGAAGTTCGGGTCGTAGCCCTGGCGCGCCAGCCAACGTCGGGCGGCCTCGGACATCTCCAACTGCAAGCCCTGCTCGCCCAGCCGCTCGCGGATCTCGCGCAGTTGTATCTCTACGATCTTTTCTACGTCCTCGAGCGTGAGTGGCGAGAAGACGATGATCTCGTCCACGCGGTTGAGGAACTCCGGCCGGAAGGTGCGCTTGAGGGCGTCTTCGATCTTCTTATGGTCGCCGATCATGCGCAGCTCCTCGTCGCTGCTGGGCTTGATGAAGCCCAGCGTGCCGCCCTTGCGCACGTATTCTGTGCCCAGGTTGCTGGTCATGATGATGACGGTGTTGTTGAAGTACACCACGCGCCCCTGGCCATCGGTCAGCCGGCCGTCGTCCAGGATTTGCAACAGGGCGTTCCACACGTCGGGGTGTGCTTTCTCGATCTCGTCGAACAGCACCACTTGGTATGGCCGCCGGCGGATGCGCTCGGTGAGCTGGCCGCCCTCCTCGTAGCCCACGTAGCCGGGCGGCGCGCCGAACAGCCGGCTGACGGTGTGCGCCTCGCGGTACTCGCTCATGTCAACGCGCACCAGCGCGTCTTCATCATCGAACAAATACCAAGCCAGCGCCTTGGCCAGCTCGGTCTTGCCCACCCCCGAAGAGCCGAGGAAGATGAACGAGCCAATCGGGCGGTTGGGGTCCTTTAGCCCGCTGCGCGCGCGCCGGATGGCGTCGCTGATCGCCTTAATGGCCGCATCCTGGCCGACGATCCGCTCGTGAAGCCGCTCCTCCATCTTGAGCAGCTTCTCGCTCTCCGCCTCCATCATTTGATTCACCGGGATGCCGGTCCACTGGGCGACGACGCTGGCGATGTCCTCTTCGTCCACGACCTCGTCGAGGTTCTTCTCCATCGCCCACTTCTCACGTTGTTGGTCGAACTCGGTCTGCAAGCGCAGGCGATGCGTCTTAATCTCTGCCGCGCGCTGATAGTCCTGCGCAGCCGCTGCGGCTTCTTCCTCGGCGCGCAGCCGCTCCAGCTCTTTGCTCTTCGCCTTTAGCTCCGGCGGGAGCGTGAACAATGCGACGCGCAGCTTGGCTGCCGCCTCGTCAATCAGGTCTATCGCCTTATCGGGCAGCTTGCGATCGGTGACGTAGCGGGCCGAGAGCTTGGCCGCCGCGACGATGGCGGCATCGGAGATGCTGACCTTATGGTGCGCCTCGTAGCGGTCGCGCAGGACGCGCAGCATTTGGATCGTCTCGTCCACGCTGGGTTCGTCCACGAAGATCGGCGCGAAGCGCCGCTCCAGCGCGCTGTCCTTCTCGATGTATCTGCGATATTCATCCAGCGTGGTGGCGCCGATGGTCTGTAGTTCGCCGCGCGCCAGGGCCGGCTTGAGCATGTTGCCCGCATCCAGCGCCCCGCCCCCGTTGCCCGCGCCGACCACGTTATGCAGTTCGTCAATGAAGAGGATAATCTCGCCTTCGCTGTGGATCACCTCTTCCATGGCTGCCTTCAGGCGTTCCTCAAAGTCGCCGCGGAAGCGCGAGCCGGCCACCATCGCCGCCAGGTCGAGGGCGACCACGCGCTTGCCGAGCAGGATCTCCGGCACGTCGCCGCTGACGATCTTCTGGGCCAGCCCCTCGACGATCGCGGTCTTGCCGACGCCGGCCTCGCCGATCAAGACGGGGTTGTTCTTGGTGCGCCGGCAGAGCACCTGGATCACGCGCAGAATCTCCTCATCGCGCCCGATCACCGGATCCAGCTTGCCCTCTTTGGCCATCTGGGTCAGGTCACGCGAGAACTTCTCCAGGGTGCGATACTTGCTCTCGGCCTTGGGGTCCACGACGCGCTGGCCGCGGCGCAGGTCCTTGATCGCGTCGCTCACCTTATCCCGCGTCACGCCCGCCTCGCGCAGGATGCGCTCGGCCGGCGTGTTGCGCTCGCTACAAATGGCCAAAAAGAGATGTTCGGTGCTGATGTACTCATCGCGGAAACGGTTGGCCTCTTCGTTGGCAACGTCCAAGATTCGCTTGACGCGCGGGGTGATGAAGACCTGAGCCGTCGCGCCGCCGTAGATAGTGGCGCGCGGCGACGTGCGCAGCTCATCGTCCAGCTTGGCGATCACCACGTTCGGGTCAACCCCGAGCTGAACCAGGATCTGAGAGGCCACACCCTCGGGCTGTTCCAGCAGTGCCATGAGCAGGTGCTCGGTGTCTATTTGACTGTGCCCGTAGCGGGTGAGCACTTCATAGGCGCGCGCTGCCGCATCCTGCGCGCGCTCAGTGAATCGATCAAATCGCATCATACTTTCTAACTACCCTCATTAAAAGACAACCGTCGTCAACGACAGACCATCCAATACCCATAAACACGTCGCGCACCACGAGTGGAACAGGCTCTGTGCGACATGGGGCATTATAAGGATCAAGGCTAGTGAAGTGATAGCGAGAGGTTAGCGGATGATTTGCGCAGCGCAGCTTAGGCGAACGCCCCAGCGAGCGCCATTCACGGTGAGGAGCATTGCCCTCCCTTCCTTTCCCCGCACGCGAAGGATTGCCCTTCACCTGTCCCGCGTGCGGGGTGGGCTAGGGTGGGGCGGCTTTGCCGGGTTTTGCTTTGGCTATCGTGCGCTCTTCAGATGCGCCCGTTGAGGTTTCTGATCAGCACCACGTGCAGCGCAAGCGGCCCGTGCACGCCGAACACCGGATGCATCTCGATATCGCTGGTGCGGCTGCTGCCGGTGATGAGCGTGACGTTGCTGCTGCGACGAAAGACCCCAAAGTGCGTCACGCGCTGCGCAGCCAGGTAGTCCTCCAGGCGGGGAATGAGCCGGTCTTCGGTGAGCAGGGCGATGTGTAAAGGAGGGAGCAGGGAGGCCATGCGTGGCCGGCCAGGGCCGGAAGAGAGCACCAGCGTGCCGGTGGCGGCCAATGCCCAGTCTGCGCCGGTGATGCCCGCTTCGGCGGCAGCGACCGATGTGTTGTCGCCATACACGCGCTCGATCCCTAACCGTTCCAAGAGCGCCCATACGCCGCGCAGCGGCAGATGCGCCTCGTCCCACATCACCACGCGCCGCACGTGATGGCTGGTGAGCAGATCTTTCGTAATATCCAGCGCCTCATCATCGTTGGCTGCGGTGTGCACCTCGCCTTTTACGCGCTGTACCTCGGCGATAAAGCGCGCGACCAGGTCTTCGCCTGGGTCTATGCGCGTGACGGCCTGGGCGGCAGCCGGCTCAGCGCCAGGGAAGGGTTTGCCGTGGGCAAGCGCAGCGCGCAGCCCGGTGAGGATATCCTCTCTCGCGCTCATCGTCTCTTGAACTGTGATTGTCCATTGGCGCGCCGCAGATAGCGCTCGCGGAAGCTCGGCGTGCCGAAGGCCGGAAAGTCCCGGTGTGCGGTCCAGCCGTTGAAAGGCGGCGGCAGCCAGCGCAGGTGTCCTTTGCCCCTCCCCAGGACGCGGGTGAGCCAGCCAGCGATGCGCCCGCCCAGGCGATAGAGCATCGGCGACTTGAACGCCACCGCCCATCCTTTCATCCCGAGTCGCCAGCCCAGGCTTGGGTCGCCAGCTTGCACCAGGTCGCGCCGCAGCTTAAGCAGCATATCTGGGATGTTGATCTCCACTGGACAAGCGGCCTGGCACGCGCCGCACAGGCTGCTGGCGTAGGGTAGCTTGGGCGCTGTGAGCGGCCCGCGCAGCAGCGGCGTAACGATGGACCCAATCGGGCCTGGGTAAACCCAGCCATAGGCGTGGCCGCCGATGTTTTGATATACCGGACAAGCGTTCAGGCAGGCGCCACAGCGAATGCACGCCAGGCTCTCCGCGTATTCGCTGGCCAGGATGCGCGAACGGCCGTTATCCAGGATGATGAGGTAGAACGCTTCCGGCCCGTCTGGCTCGTCGGGCCGGCGCGGGCCGCTGATCAGGTTGTTATAGACCGTCATGCGCTGGCCGGTGGCGCTGCGCGCGAGGAGCTGCACCAGCACAGCGTAATCTTCCCAGGTGGCGATCACTTTCTCCAGCCCCATCACGGCCACGTGGACCGGCGGCGCGCTGATCGAGAGCCGGTTGTTTCCCTCGTTCTCCACCGTGGCGATCGTGCCGGTCTCGGCAATCGCAAAGTTCACGCCGCTGATCCCCAAATCTGCCTGGAGATATTTCTGGCGCATCACGCCGCGCACGAAGCGCGTCATGGCCTCTGGTTGGTCGGTGAGCGGCATCCCTAATTTGTCGTGCAAGAGCTGGGCAGTGGCCTCTTTCGTCTTGTGCAACATGGGGAAGACGATGTGGCTGGGGGTCTCGCCGGCCAACTGGATGATGTATTCGCCCAGGTCGCTCTCGACGACGTCAATCCCCTCCTGCTCCAGCGCATGGTTGAGCGCGGTTTCCTCGGTGACCATGCTTTTGCCTTTCACGACGCGACGCACGTTGTGCTGCCGGCAAATCGTCAGGACGTGCTGGTTCAACTCGGCGGCGTCGCGCGCCCAGAGCACATGACCGCCGTTGGCGACGATGTTGCGCTCCAGTTGCTCCAGCAACTCGGGCAACTGATTCAGCGCGCGCTCGCGCGCCAGGCGTGCCTGATGGCGCAGGGCTTGGGCGTCGGTGGTCTCGCTCATCGCCAGCAGGCGCGCATTCACCCCGCGGGTTGTGCCACGGTCAAGCGCCACCTGAAGCTGGCGGTCGGCCAGGGCATGGTTCACGATTTTTTCAAACGACTCGGCTTTCATCGTGTCGCGTCGGTCGGACTTTATCTCAGGGCGCCGGCCAGCACCTGGGCGATGTGCACGACGCGCTTTGGCGAACCGGCGCGCGAGAGGCCGCCGTTGATGTGCATCATGCAACTGGCATCGCCGGTGATGACCAGGTCGCAATCGGCATCCTGAATCGCAGCGAGCTTATCACGCAGCATCGCGCCGCTGATCGCGCTCATCTTGATGGCGAATAGCCCGCCGAAGCCGCAGCATTGGTCATGGCCAACCATCTCCACCAACGTTAAGTTGCGCACGTGGCTCAGCAGCAGCCGTGGCTGGCGCGCGATCCCCAGGCCGCGATAGCCGTGACATGCGTCGTGGATCGCGGCGCGGGTTGGGCGAGGGAGCGCTACGCCCAGGTCACGCACCCCCAGCACATCCACCAGATATTCGGTTAGCTCGTAGGTGCGCGCCGCGATGTGCAGCGCGTCGGCCTGGCGGGGATGGCCGCGAAACAAGGCGGGGTAATAGTGCTTGACCATCGAGGCGCACGACCCCGAGGGGGTGACGATGGCCTCGTAGCCGGCGAACACCTCGACGAAGTGCTCGGCCACCTGGCGCGCTTCGTCGGTGAAGCCGGCGTTGAACGCCGGCTGGCCGCAGCACGTCTGTCCCAAGGGGAACTCAGGCGTAACCCCGGCGCGCGCGAGCACCTCGAACGCCGCCTCTCCGATCTCCGGGAAGACTGTGTCCGCGATGCAGGTGACAAAGTAGGCCACCCGCTTTGCCATGCTGGTCAATGGTAACATGCGACGCCGATACAGGTTGTATTCACCAACAGGGGCAACCGTTGGTGGGCGTATCTTGGGCGACAGCGGGGCCGTCGCCCACCCAAGGCTCGCCGTGAATGCAACCTCGATACAAGCCTGGCGCTGCGACGGACACGAACCTGCCTTGTGAGCTACGACCTGCTTCAGCTTTTGCCCGAAGGGTTGTATTGCCCTGCCGGCGGCTTCTATATTGATCCCTGGCAGCCCGTCTCGCGCGCCGTGATCACCCATGCGCACGCCGATCATTTGTGCTGGGGATGCCAGTCCTATCTGGCAAGCGCAGAGAGCGAGCCGTTGATGCGCTTGCGCCTTGGCCGCAGCCCATCCGCCGGCGCGTCGCTCCAGTGCCTGCCGTATGGAGAGGCGGTGACCATCGGCGAGGTGCGCGTCTCACTGCATCCGGCCGGTCACGTCCTGGGCGCGGCCCAGGTGCGCATTGAGCATCGCGGCCAGGTATGGGTCGTATCCGGCGATTACAAGACCGAGCCTGACCCCACCTGTGCGCCTTTTGAGGTTGTGCGCTGTCATGTCTTCATCACCGAGTCCACCTTTGGCCTGCCGGTCTTTCGCTGGCCATCGCAGGCCGCCGCGTTTGCCGAGATCAACGACTGGTGGGCGCAGAACGCTGCGCAGGGGCGCGCATCGGTGCTGTTTGGCTATGCGTTGGGCAAGGCCCAGCGGCTCTTGGCCGGCCTCGACCCCAGCATCGGGCCGATCTTCACGCACGGCGCAGTGGAGAGCGTCAATCAAGCCTATCGCGCGCAGCGCCATCTGCCGCCGACGCGCTACGTCGGCGAGGAGAACGACGCGCGCGCGTTCAAAAATGCGCTGATCCTGGCGCCGCCCTCCGCCAACGGCACAGCGTGGATGCGCCGCTTCGGCGACTTTAGCTCAGCGTTTGCCTCTGGCTGGATGCAGATTCGAGGCGCGCGCCGTCGCCGCGCGGTGGATCGCGGCTTTGTCATCTCCGACCATGCTGACTGGCCGGCGTTGGTGCGCGTGACCCGCGAGACCGCTGCCGAGCGCGTGTGGGTCACCCACGGCTACAACAACGCCTTCGCCCGCTGGTTGAGCGAGCAGGGCATCGCGGCGCAAGCGGTCGAAACCCGCTTCCAGGGCGAGCGAGACGACGCGGCGGTAGAAGAGGAAGAGATAGAGGGTTAGCGGCACGTTGCCGCTCGCATTCGTCTGTTCTGCTCATCTGCCGACACACGGCTTGCCGCTTATCTGGAATCCCGCCCGGTCAAAGCCTTCGCAGTGGTCAAACACTCTGCCTCAGCCCCCGCAGCGCCTCTAGACCCTTCGCTTTGCTTAGGGTTGACAGGGCGGGCAGAGCGCTGGTGACCTTTTGTGCGCTGCGCATGCGCCCCAATACTGGGAATGCGCGCACGCGAGCGATTCAGCGCGCCCCATATACCTCAGCCATCCTGCGCACTTCTTCGATCACTGCTTGGCGCAGCGCCGCCGGCGCCAGCACTTCGGCATGCCCGCCGTATTGCATCACCCAGCGCCGCACCTCACCCAGCCCGCTGGTCTGCATGCGCAAGATCACCCCGCCATCTGCCTGCTCTTCCAGTTGCTGGCTGGGGTGGAACTGCCGCTCGCGCACCCAGCGCGCCTGGTAGGCGTCGAAGCGCACGACCACCTCGGCCGGCTCCTCGCCCCCCTCAGCACCGAAGGCCGTGCGCAGCCATTCCTCAACTAAGACGCTCGAGCGGGGGACGAACTTATCCGGCAGCTTGCGACAGTCCAAGATGCGGCCGACGTGGAAGGTGCGTCGATCGCCCCGGCCCAGGTCGTAAGCGAGCAAGTACCATTCGCCCTTGTCGTTATGCAAGTGATACGGCTCAACCCTGCGCTCGCTCTCCTGGCCGGTGGTGTTGGCATGGTAGCGCAGCCAGAGCAGTCGCCGCTCGCGGATCGCCTCGTAGATCAACAGCAGCCGCTGCGGATTGGCCTGGAGGGCCGGCGGCGAGGCGAACGAGGCGTGCTGGCGCAGCGCTTCTAGATCAACGCTGATCTGGCGCGGCATGGCCTGGGCCAGCGCCGCCACAGCCGACTCCAGCGGTTTTTGAAAGGCCGTGCCCACATAATGGCGGGCCAGCTCCGCGCTGAGGAAGAAGGCGATCAACTCGCCCTCAGTGATCATGATGTTGGGCAGGGCGTAGGCCGGCTCGGTGTAATACCACCCGCCGCGCTCCCGATCCGTGGCCAGCGGCGCGCCGAGCCGCTCGATCATGAAGGCGCGATCCTTGAAGATCACGCGCCGGCTGACGCCGAGGTCGCGGGCCAGCCGATCGGCATTCGGATACAGGCCGGCGCGCACCTGGCGATCGATCTCCATAATCCGCTCAAGCTGCTGGCGCTGGGACATG
>DAOTYZ010000013.1:0-1615 GCA_034434555.1 Candidatus Roseilinea sp. | reverse complement strand
AGCGAGCTGAACGATCCGCTCGATCAGCGCCAGCGCTTCCTGGACGAAGCGATCAACGCCGACGCCGAGGAGGCCAATCCGGTGGACGAGGATTACGTGCGCGCGCTGATGTATGGCATGCCGGCAACAGGCGGATTCGGCTTGGGGATTGACCGGCTGGTCATGATGTTCACCAACCGCGACTCGATCCGCGAGGTGCTGCTCTTCCCGATGCTGCGGCGGGAAGAGGGCATCAAGGCCTCTCCCTAATCTTCATCCATTGCCAGGCCCAGCGCAACACCGCGCGCGGCACAAGGGCTTGGGCGAGGACGAGCGCGCGGTTGTGCATCCCCGGCACGCACACGACCTGGCGACCCAGCGCGTTCAGCGAAGCTTCTGCGACTGCCTCAGCCGTTTGCCAGACAAAGCGCGGCAGCCGCTCGCGCCGAAACCCGCCGGCGCGATATGCCTCTGTGTCGTGAAACTCTGAGTAGGTGAACCCCGGGCACAGGGCTTGGACGTACACGCCGCTGCCGTCTAGCTCTGCCTGGAGCGACTCGGAGAAGTTCACGAGAAAACGCTTGCTGGCGCTGTAGGTGGCGTTGCCCGGCAGCGGGTACCAGCCGGCGATCGAGGCGACGTTAATGATACCCCCGCGCCCGCGGCGCAACATGCCGGGCAAAGCCGCCTTGATTAACTGTAGGGTGGCCACGATATGAACGTTCAGCATGTCCATCTGCCCCTTCAAGGGCAGGTCCGCATAGCGGCCGACTGTGCCGAAGCCGGCGTTGTTGATCAGCAGGTCAAGCTGCCCGCGCTCGCTTAAATCCGCAGCGATGCCGGCGACGTGCGCGATGTCGGCTGGGATGGCCAGGTCGGCGACCACCACCTGGCTGGTGACGTGGTGGAGCTCGTCCGCCAGCGCTTCCAGCCGCGCCCGTCGCCGCGCCACCAACACCAGGTCATAACCATATTGGGCCAGCCGGCGGGCGAACGCTGCGCCGATCCCCGATGATGCGCCGGTGATCAGGGCAACGCCGCGACGTTCGCGGTGGCCAACCTGGTGCAAGAATCGTGAGGCGCGGCGTTGGGCCAGCTCCGGCCACGTCAACCACCAAGCCAGCGCTGCGCCGGTAGCAGCCAGCATCAATCGTGCAAAGCGGTTCATCTTAAGCATCATACTGCGCGCCCGTGACGCGCGGGGATGGCGCGCATGGCAAGGGATGACCGCCGTAAGTGGTGGGTGACGGCACTGCCATCGCCCATCCAAGGTTCTGCCCCTCGCCACGAACGCACCCTCCGGCGCAGGATGCGTTCACCAATAGGGACAACCTAGAAGCGCGGCGCTCTATGTGGAAACCTTCCCCCGCGTGCGGGGGAATAAGAAGGGGGCATTGCCCCAAGCCGTGAATGCACCCGGGCGTAACGCCATCGTAGGGGCGTAGCGGTGCTACGCCCCCCGCGATCGTAGGGGCGTAGCGGTGCTACGCCCCCCGCGCAGCCACCAAACGCCTCGCCTCAGCCGGCCACGAGTTTAGATTCTTCGCTGCGCTCAGAATGACTCGGTGACCCTCATTTTGCTCATCACTGATCGCACCGCCCATACCCACCCCGAATCATGAAAGCATCCTTCATG
>DAOTYZ010000012.1:0-2507 GCA_034434555.1 Candidatus Roseilinea sp. | reverse complement strand
ATCGTAGGGGCGTAGCGGTGCTACGCCCCCCGCGTAGCCACCAAACGCCTCGCCTCAGCGACCCCGCAGTGCCTCAGCCGGCCACGAGTTTAGATTCTTCGCTGCGCTCAGAATGACTCGGTGACCCTCATTTTGCTCAACTGATCGCACCGCCCATACCCACCCCGAATCATGAAAGCATCCTTCATGGAACGCTCACGTGCCTACACTAGATTTGAGTCACGGAGTTCAATTTGCGGGCGTCCTGGGTGCGCCTCGCATCATGAGCAGGGCGGCGCTGGCATGTGCTCGTCTGCGACTTGGATATACCCAAAGGAGGAAGACATGCGACAGGATTTTGGAGGATTTGGAAGAAGCGATGGGCCGGCCTCCGGCCGGACGACCGCGCTGGTGGGCATCGGCGTGGTCGTGGCCCTGGTCGCGTTCGTGCTGTTGAATTCATACACGGTGATCGAGGCCGGCACGCGCGGCGTCCTCAAGAACTTCGGCCAGATCATCGGCGTGCTGGGCGAGGGACTACACCTTCGCGTCCCCTTCATCTCCAACGTGGTCATAGTGGACGTCAAGACGCAGCGCTACGAGTCGAACGCCACGGCGGCCTCGCGCGACTTGCAGATCGTGTCCACGCAGGTTGTGTTGAACTATCGGCTCGACCCGACCACGGTGGACACGCTGGTGCGCGAGATCGGCTTGGAATATGAGCGGCGCATCGTGGACCCAGCGGTGCAAGAGGCGTTGAAGGCAGCCACTGCGCAGTTCACCGCCGAGGAGCTGATCACCCGCCGGCCCGAGGTGTCCTCGGCGATCCGGGATGTGCTCGAAGCGCGGCTCTCCGTGCGCGGCATCCTGGTCGAGAGCGTGGCGATCACCGAGTTCAACTTCAGCGAGGAGTTCACCCGCGCAATTGAAGCCAAGCAGGTGGCCGAGCAAGACGCGCTGCGCGCCCAGAACGAGCTGCGCCGCGCGCAGATCGAGGCCCAACAGCAGGTGGCGCGCGCCGAGGCGGAGGCCAAGGCCCGCCTGGAGGTGGCCCGCGCCGAGGCGGAAGCGCTGCGCTTGCAACGCGAGGTGATCTCGCCAGCGCTCCTCCAACTGCGCTTCATCGAGCGCTGGGATGGCGTCCTGCCGCGCGTGATGGCCGGCGGCGACCCCGGCGGCGTCTTGCCCGTGTTCATGCTGCCGACGGAGGAGCTGGTCGCGCCGGCGCAGCCAACGCCGGCCGCGCCCGCGCGACCCGCGCCGGCGCCTACGCCCACCCCGACGCCATAGCGTTGCTTGGTTGACGCATCACGCACGAAGCCCCGCAGCGTCTGCGGGGCTTTGTCGTTCTAAGCCGCATAAAAGCGCAGCGCGCCGCCCTCCAGCGCGACGGTGAAGGCGACGATGCCCTCGCCCCGCCGGCGCATCAAGTCGCCCTCCGTAGGGAGTGGCCGGCGAACGGTGATCTGCGCCTCGCCCAGTGCGATGATCCAGTGCTCGGCGCGCTGCTCGGCTTCTGCCCCGCAGAGCTGCGCCAGGCGCTGGGCGGTTTCCTCTGGCCGATTCACCGTTACGGTGAGCGAGGCGATCCGCTGGGCACGATTGGGGTGGCTGCGCGCCTCGCCACCCGGCACGCGCCACTCGCGCGGGGTGAGGTCCTCGATCAAGAAGGGCAGCCCCGGCACGTCCGCGGGCGGCCAACTGGTTCGCCAGCGGATCTCCATCCCGTCGGGCCGGCGGCGTCCGCCTTCGCTATACGCATAGTAGCCAAGGTGCTGGCCTGTTGGCTCGGCGACGAAGGTCGGCAGGTCATCATGCGCCAGGGCGTAGTCAATCGGCCCAGGGAAGCTGCGAAAGCGCGCCCAGCGGTGCGCGCCGGCGTTGGGCGTGCGAAAGGCCAATAGCTCGACATAGCCGCCGTCGGCGAAGCAGATCAGCGCGTTGTGGGTGAGACCATCGGCGTGGACGCCGCCGGGCGTTACCGCGTAGCCCTCCCGCCGCCAACCGACGATGGCTTCGTCCAGGTCGTCCACAAGGAAGACGATGTGGTCGAGGCGCATTGCAAAGGCATTTTATTCGGGTGCGTTCACCAATAGGGGCAACGGGCGCATTCACGCATGGGGGCGACCTTCCACCAAGCGACGCTGCCAGCAGAGGCGAATCTCTATAGAGGGTGGACGACAGAGGGTGAGCGACGGCAATGCCGTTGCCCACCCGGGGTTTTGCCCCTGGCTGTGAATGCATCCTTGCACACGGGCTGCGCTGCCGCTCAGGATGACAGGTGAGGCAGGGCGCTGATGACCCCTGCCTGCCTCGATTACACTATTACCCAAACGATGGCTGCTGCTTCAATCGTCCTTCGCAACGCACGCCTCTACACCCAGGTCCGCCATGACCCATGGGCCGAGGCGCTGGCGATCTACAGAGATCGCATCATCTGGACCGGCCGCGACGCCGACGCACAGCAGTGGATCGGCCCAGAGACTGAGGTGATCGACGCCGGCCGGCGGCTGACGCTGCCCGGCATC
>DAOTYZ010000011.1:0-1652 GCA_034434555.1 Candidatus Roseilinea sp. | reverse complement strand
GTTGTTCGCCTGCTCCGCCGTCAGCGTCAGGCCCAGGCGCTGCGCGGCGTTCAGCACAAAATCGCGCACGGCCTGCGGGTCGCCCAGCACGCTGTCGGTGGCTTCCAGCTCCCGCCCCACCTCGGCGGCTTTGATCGCGCGCTGGGCGAAGCGCGTGCGGTTGGTGCGCTCGCGCTCGGCATTGGCCTCCATGTGCGCGTGCAGCGCGGCCACCTGCGGCGACCCCAGGCCCAGGTCCAGTTGCAGTTGCTCGCCGCCCCGCGACCGCGGGCGCAGGAAGAGCGCGTTCAGCACCGCCTCGATCACGCTCTCGCTCTCCTCCGGCACCGGCACGTGCGTGCCCAGCGCGCGATAGATCTCCCGCGCCTTGTTCAGCAGCACCTCGATGACCACCCCATCTATCGGGCTATCCGGGCTGAAGAAGCGGATCGCCTTCACCTTCGGCGCGGGCTGGCCATAGCGATCCACCCGTCCCTCGCGCTGCTCCAGCCGGTTGGGGTTCCACGGCAGGTCGTAATGCAGGGCGGCGTTGAACTTCTCCTGGAGGTTGATGCCCTCCGAGAGGCAGTCGGTGGCCACCAGCACGCGCGGCCGCAGGGCGTCAATTTCTTCGATCCTGGCGCGGCGCTCCTCGTCGGACATCCGGCCGGTGATGACGACGACCTGCGCCGGCGCCATTCCCCATTCGCCATTCGCCATCCTCCGCAGATACTCGCCCACATACTCGGCGGTGGCCACGTAGCGGCACCACACGATCGGGTTGAACCGCTCCGCGAGCAGACCCTTCACCAGCGCGGCGCAGCGGGTCACCTTGGTGTCGTCGGGGCTGTTGAGGAGCGCCCTGGCCAGCCGCGCCAGCTCCCTCAGCCGCCGGCGCTCGCGGTCGTCCAGCGCGGATTCGGCGGACGCGATCAGCAGGGTGGGCTGCTCGTCGTCGGTGCGGTCGTCGGAGGACTCAAAGACGCCGGCGCGGAGATCTTCCTCTTCGCCATCCGCCCCCCGCCATTCGCCATTCGCCGTCTGCCATTCGCCATTCGCCGTTTGCCGCTTCTCCAGCGCAGCGACGGCCGCCGCCGGGCTGGACATGACGCAGCGCAGCAGGGCCAGCGCGCTCCAGTAGCGCACGCGCCGCCGTCGTTTGTCCAGCTTCTGGCCGGTGTCCACCGCCTCGGCGCAGAAGACGTAGGCTTTCTCGAACAGGTCGCGGTAGGCCGGCGAGAGGGGGTAGGTCTCGTCGGCCGATTCGCGGATGGGGAAGCAATGCGCGCCTTCCCAGTCCTTCTCGATGTCCCTGCGCGTGCGCTGGACGAAATGCCGCGCCAGCACATCGCGCTGCGCATCGCTCAGCGCGCCGGCGTCCCATGCGCCGAAGTCGGGGTTGAGCAGGGAGAGCAGCGAGCGAAAGGCGCCTTCGATGCCGCTGTGCGGCGTGGCCGTCAGCAACACCAGATGCCGATCGGCCTTCTCCGCCAGCGCCTTCACCAGGCTGTGCCGCTGCTGTTGATTTTGGTTGTTCGGATCGCCGGCGGCGCAGCCGTGCGCCTCGTCCACGATGATGAACTCCGGCGGATTGAGGAGAAAGCGATGGCGGTTGCGCTCGCTCTTGACGAAGTCAATGCTGATCACCTGCACGGGGTAATGCTCGTAGACGC
>DAOTYZ010000010.1:0-1859 GCA_034434555.1 Candidatus Roseilinea sp. | reverse complement strand
AGCAGGATGACTGCCGGCATTAAGACGCGGTGGTCGCTGGTGCCGAACAACGCCCGGCAGAGGTGCGGCACGGCGATGCCGAGAAAGCCGATCGGCCCGCAGAAGGCCGTCACCGCGCCGGCCAGCAGCGAGGCGCTCGCTGTAATCCACCAGCGCGCGGCGCGCACGTCTACCCCCATGCTCTTGGCGTAGCCCTCGCCCAACAACAAGGCATTCAGCGGCTTGACGCTGGCCAGCGCGATCAGCAGGCCGAGCACGAGCGCCGGGGCAAAGGCCTGCATCTGTCCCCAGGTCACCCCGCCGAAGCTGCCGAACGTCCAGTTGACGTAGGCCGCCACCTGTTCCGGCAGGCTGAAATAGATCAGCAGGCTGACCACAGCGCTGGTCAGGTAGCCAACCATCAAGCCAAGGACGAGCAGCGTAACCACGTTCTGCACCCTGCGGGCAATGGCAAGGATCAAGAGAAAGATGCTCGCAGCACCCAGCGTGGATGCCGACGCGAGGCCGAAATCGCCCAGCAGCGCGCTGCGGCCGAAGACGCTGACGCTGACCGAGGCCCCGCCGAGCACCACCAGGGCGACGCCCAGGCTAGCGCCGCTGCTGACGCCGAGGACGAACGGGTCGGCCAGCGGGTTGCGGAACAAGGTCTGCATCTGGAGGCCGGCGACGCTCAGCGCCGCGCCGGCCAGCAGCGCGGTGATCGCCTTGGGCAGGCGGACGCTGACGACGATGATCTCCCACGTCTCCCGGCTGGCTTGTTCGCCAAGGAGGATGCGTAGCACCTCGTCGAGCGGGATGGATACCGGCCCCAGCGCCAGCGAGAGCGCGAACGCCGTCAGCGCCAGGCCGGCCAGCAGCAGCAAGGCGCCGCGCCTGATGCCGAGCGGAGGAAAGGGGTTGGCCAAGTGGCTTTCCGCCTGGCCAACCCGTGGGAGCGAAGCGCGCATCAGCGATCGATCTTCCGGAAGAAGACCAGCTCGTGGTCGGTCATCAGGTTGGGATGGAAGATCTTGGCCAGGTCTGCCAAGATGAGGTGAGGGTTGCCGACGCCGGTCTCCCAGTAATCGTTGCCCCCGTTCTCGTTGAGGCGCTTGTCGTAGTTCCAGACGTTCCTTTTGCTCACAGGCCCTAGTCGCTCGTAGCGCGGCTCTTCGGCCAGGAGCGCCCCGATGTTCTGGTAGCGCTGGAAAGCGTTAAGCAGCCACACATCGGCGTTGATCCCGCGATCGAGCGCTTCCTCGAGCGAGATCTGGACGCTGCCAGCGCTGGGGTTGGCGGCCATCAGATAGTTGCCGCCAGCGTCCCGAACCAACGTGGCGAAGTAGCTGGCGCCGCCCGGCATGCGCCAGCGGCCGCGGCTGGCCGTGCCGACCACGACCAGCGGCCGGTTGGCAATGCCGCTCGTCTTGCGCGCTACGGCGAGATAGCGCTGCTTCATCAAGTTGTATTCGCGTTGTGCAGCAGCCTCTGCGTTGAAGAACAGCGCCGTGAACTTGATCCACTCCGAGCGTCCCAGCGGCGTGCCTTCCATATACTCAGCGTTGATCACGGTTGGGATTTTGGCTTCCAGCAGCTTGGGGTGCGAGTCGAACTGCGGATCGCCCACGCCGTAGGTCATCACGAAGTCTGGCCGCGCCACGATCGTCTTCTCCACGTTCACCTTCGGGCCGCTGCCGATCTCGATGAGCTTGCCGGCTTTGATCATCTCGCGGACTTTGGGGCTGTTGACGTAGGTGAATTCGTCCATGCCGATCAGCCGGTCGAGCAAACCGAGCTTCTCCAAGTGCGGCAGGTGCGTGGTGCTCATGGCGATGATGCGCTTGGCCGGCGCCTCAATCACCAAGGCGTCCTTGATGTTG
>DAOTYZ010000009.1:0-7438 GCA_034434555.1 Candidatus Roseilinea sp. | reverse complement strand
TCTTGATGAGCAGGCTGGCTTGCATGGAAGCAAAGAGGCTGGCCACTGGCCGGTCGTCCTCCGTGACGAGGGTCTGCATGAAGCGCTCGCATGCGTCCAAGTAAGCCTGGCTAAGGCGCGGCAGGCCGTCTGGGCCGATGACGACGTCGGGTTCTGAGGTGATAAGAGCGGGTGAACCCATGCCTGAGATTTTAGCAGCGGGTTGATGTGGGGGTGCGGTCGGGTGCATTCATGGATAGGGGCAGAACGCTCTGGGTGGGCGACAGATTTGCCTTCGCTGGCAGCACCGCTTGGTGGAAGGTTGCCCCTGTTGGTGAATGCACCCGTGCGGTCAGGCGTCGGGGTCAATGCCGGCGGCGCGCAGCTTGGCCGCCAGGCGCTCGGCGCGTTCTCGCTCGGCCTCCGCCCGCTCTCGCTCGGCCTCGGCGCGTTCGCGCTCGGCTTCAGCGCGTGCGTGCTCTGTCTCCGCCCGCTCTCGCTCGGCCTCGGCGCGCTCCTCGCCGGTCGGGATGACCGCGCCGTCGCGGTTGCACCAGCGCAGCCAGGTGTCCTCGCAGCCCTGATACTCCCCGCGCCACAGGGTCACGCCCAGGCCGATGTCGTCGAACCACGTCTCATCCGTGCGCACCAGCCGGCCAGCCTGGAGCGCGTAAACGCGCAGCGGCTCGCCCCCCGTCTGCTGCCCTGGGTCAAACACCACGTAGCGCGCCACCTTTATCCGCCCGTAGATGCCCAGCTTGCCGTCCGGTTCTTCCTCCCCGCCCTCGGTGTTGGAGACGATCTCAACCACGACTTCCGGCGGCTTGCCGTATTCCCAGATGAAATACGACCGACTCGTCTTCTTCCACAGGTCGGCCGGCGGGGTCACGTCCAGGCTGAGGAACATGTCGGGGACGACCGGCGGTTGATGGAAGGCATAGAACACGCCAACGTTGCCTATGGCGATGAAGCGGCGTCCAAAGCGCGGATGCTTCCAGGAGGCATAGAGCGCATCAACGAGCAGATGCGCCTGCACAGCAGAGAAGACGTTGTCCACCGGCCTGTCATCCTCCGTGACGAGGGTCTGCATGAAGCGCTCGTAGGCGTCGAGGTAGGCCTGGCTGAGGCGGGGGAGGCCGTCCGGGCCGACGACGACTTCGGGTTCTGACGCGGCGATAGCAGGCAAACCCATGCGCGGGATTCTAGCACTGGGCTGGTAGTGCGTTCGCGCGCCAGGCTGAAAAGCGCTGCGGCGTAGCACAAGCGGCTCCTGCCCCTGTCATTCTGAGCATCAGCGCAGTAGGGGCTAGTTCGCGAACCGCCCCTGCGCGCGCCAGACTGAAGCGCCGCGGGTTGCCGGCACCCTGCCTCACCTTGTCATTCTGAGCAAAGCGAAGAATCTAAACGCGCGCCGGACTGAGGCGCTGCGGGGTTGTTGGGCGATAACGTAGGGTGAGTGGCTTCGCAGGGCTTTGGTCGAGCGGGATTTCAGATGCTTCGCTGCCGCTCAGCACTCGCGCGCTATGATCTGCGATGATGAGTGGCGAGGTCATTGCGCTCACCGCAAACCATGCGGATCGCCTGGATAAAATTGTCGCTGCGCTGATCCCAACCCTCAGCCGCAGCGCTGCCCAGCGATTAATTGCCCAAGGCCATGTGCGCGTCGAAGGCTACGCCCGCGACGCCGACTTTCGCGTCCAGGCCGGCCAGACCATCCTGGTGACCTTGCCACCGCCCCCACCCGAACAGCCGCAGGCCGAGCCGTTTGACCTCCAAATCCTTTATGAAGACGCCAGCGTTATCGTGCTCAATAAGCCGGCCGGCATGGTTGTGCATCCCGCACCCGGCAATCTCAACCATACCGTGGTCAATGCTGTGCTGACCTATGCCCCGGAGGTGATGGGGGTCGGCGACGCGCACAGGCCGGGCATCGTCCATCGCCTGGACAAGGAGACCAGCGGACTATTGCTGATCGCCAGATGCACAGAGGCGCTGCTGGCCCTACAGGCGCAGTTCAAGGCGCGCACCATCAGAAAAACATACCTCGCCCTGTGCGTTGGTCATCTTGCGCTGAATCAAGGCGTGATTGATCAGCCCATCGCCCGTCACCCGACCAAGCGCCAGCGGATGGCCGTGCTGGCCAGTGGTCGTCCATCCGTCACGCGCTACCTGGTCAAAGAGCGCTTCACCGGCCCAGATGGATCGCGCTATACGCTGGTGCGTGCCCATCCGCTCACCGGCCGCACGCACCAGCTCCGCGTTCACTTTGCTGCGTTGGGTCACCCGATAGTGGGTGATGCCCTCTACGGCATGCGGCGCGACCCGCTCAGCCGCGCGTTGAAGCCGCGCCAGATGCTACACGCCAGCGAGCTGGCGTTTGTCTCGCCGGCGACTGGTCTGGAAGTCAAGGTGCACGCGCCGCTGCCCGACGATATGCGCCATGTGTTGGCAACTTTGCTCACTTCTCCTTAAGCGTGCGATCGATGATCTCCTGAGCGACTTTGCTCATCGTCGTGCGGCGTGAGCGAGCAGTCATCTGAATGTGATGGTAAGCCTCTTCCTCGCTCATCCCATCTTTCATCAGGAAGCCTTTGGCCCGCTCAATCAGCTTTCGCGTGGTCAGCTTCTCCTCAAGTTCATCCACTTTCTCTTGCAGCTCGCGGCGCTCGTTGAACGTGGCGATGGCGACCTGAATGGTGCTGATCAGGTCGTCCCGTTTGACCGGCTTGATCAGATAACCTTGCACGGGCAGCTCAGTGGCGCGCTCGATCAGCGACGCTTCGTTGTAGGCTGTAAGGATGATGACGGGAATCGGGCGGTGCCTGTTGATCTCCGCTGCCACTTCCAGTCCATCCCGAAAGGGCATGCGGATATCGAGCAGCGCGATGTCGGGCTGTTCGCGTTGTGCCAGGGTCACTGCTTCCACACCATCAGCGGCGCTATAGACGGTGTGGCCCAGCTCAGTGAGGATGGTGCGCAGGCCCATACGGATGATGGACTCGTCATCAGCAATAAGGATGCGCAGATGTTTATTGCTGTTCATTCAGTATAACTCCTTTATTCGCGCAGCAGAGCCGTTGCCAAACCGAAGCGCCGGCTATGCTCTGGCGCGGGATATTCACGCAATTATACGTTCGCCGAATAATGACCGAGTATGTCTGTCTCGCTGTTGCTCGCAGTGTTTGCCTTGTGGGTTGTCTTCTTGATCGTCCGGGACTTTCAGCGCGCTCGGCGCTTGCCGGCCTTGCAGAGTCCGCCGGCGCTTAGCTCTCAGCCCTTTGTGTCTATCGTTATCCCGGCTCGCAACGAGGCCGATAACATCGCACGCTGCCTTGATGGTGCGCTTGCGCAGCGCTATGCCCCTTACGAGGTGATCGTGGTGGACGATGGCTCCACCGATGCCACCCCGCGCATCTTGCACGACTACGCGATACGCTTCTCAGACAGGCTGACGGTTGTAACCGGCCGGCCATTGCCGCGCGGATGGGTGGGCAAGTGCAATGCCTGTTTGCATGGCGCCCACCATGGGCATGGCGATTGGTTGCTCTTCCTGGACGCAGACACCGCGCCGCAGCCCGATCTCATCGCTGCGCTGTTGGCCTTTGCCCAGCAGCGCCATCTCGATCTGGTGAGCGTTCTGCCGTTCAACGAGCTGCGCACCTGGTCGGAACAACTCGTCCTGCCTGTGTTCTATCAGTTCGCCCTGACCGCGTTCCCGCTCCAGAGGAACTTGAGCGCTGATGCGCCGGCCAACAGCGTGCTCGCCAATGGCCAGTGCTTGTTGGTTCGGGCAGATGCGTACTGGTCTCTGGGAGGTCACGAGATCGTCAAAGACAAGGTCTTGGAGGATATCGAATTTGCCCAGGCGATGCGGCGGGCCGGCTACCGCGTCGGCCTCGCTACCGCGTTCGGTCACCTTCGCGTGCGGATGTATCACAATCTGGCTGAAGTCGTCCAAGGCCTGGGCAAGCACGCGGCGGCTGGGCGGCGGGCCAGCGGCTGGCGTGCGTTTTGGGCGGTGTTGCGCATGTCGCTCACGTTGCTGGCGCCTTGGCTCTTGGGCATTGCGGCCCTTAATCATCTTGTCACTCAGCCCTTGGCCTGGCATGGTGGGCTGGCCCTGGTCGCCGTCGGTGGCGCACTTGCGCTTTCGCTGGCCTTTTGGGCACAGCGTTACCGTCAGTGGTATGCCTTGCCGGGGCGAATGGGGGCATTGGCCGCGTTGGGTTGGCTTATCTACCTGTTTATCGTGGTGCGCGGCACGCTTCAGGTGCTCTTCCGACGCGGGGTGACGTGGAAGGAGCGCGTGTATTCGTCGTAAGAGGCGCGCCCCGTAAGCGCGGCGCGCCTCTTTCTCGTCACTTGCTCACAGGCACGAGGTCGCAGGCTTCCGGTGGCATCCAGTGCGGGTCACGGCCCTCCCACTTCACGTTGCACCCGATTGGATTGGTGATCGGCACGCGCACGGGTCGGCCAGCCAGGTGATCCTCAAGCGCGTTGGCCAGGTCGTTTACCTTGCTCTTGTGGCCTTCGCGCGGGTTATCCACGCCGCGGCCGGTGTAGATCAGCCGGCGATCTTTGTCGAACACGTAGAAGTGCGGCGTGCGCAACGCGCCGTAGGCCAGCGCTACCTGCTGCGTTCGGTCGTATAAGTAAACCCACGGGAACTTGTGCTCTTCCATGCGCTTCACCATATTCTCAAAGCTGTCCTCCGGATAAGTATTGGGGCTGTTGGAATTGATGGCCACGAAGCGCACTCCTTGCGGCATGAAGCGCAGCGCCGTCTGGCGCGTGACCTCGTCCGATCCTTTGACATAAGGGCAGTGGTTGCAGGTGAAGAAGATGACCAAGACCGGTGCGTCGTCGAAGTCTGACAGGCGATAGGTCTTGCCATCCGTCGCCGGCAATTCAAAATCAGGGGCTTTCTCGCCGAGTTGTAGGGTAAAGGCCATAGCTGATACTCCTTGTCAAAATGGGTGTGCTGCCGCGTAGCATATCACGCGGGCTGATTGGGCTGCTTCGCAGCCGGGTCGCTTTCACGCACAGGGTATCGAGAGCGCAGCATCCTTAGCAAACACGATGCTCCCAGTCTGCGTAAAGCGGGAGGATAAGTGACGCGCTGTCGTGCTGCGCGCAGCGAAGCACAGAAGCGCTTGCGCCGGCCGATGCACATGTTTCGGCGTTGTTCGGGCGCAGCGCGCCGGTGGCCGTTTCACCGCAGCGCAGCGATCTGGCGATCCAGGTCGGCCACCTTGGCCTGCTCAGCCAGCCACCATTCCGGGTCGAGTTGGGCGTTCAGTTCCTCCACCGTCTTGCCTTGCTGCTCCACCCAAGTGTAGTACTTGAGGTTGTGCCATTGCCGGCGGTTCTCCGGCGTGCCGTCCTTCATCCAGTCGGTCTTTTGGCGGTGAAGGATGCACGTGATGCGCGCCTCGGCCTCGGCGGGGGTGAGCGGATGGCGGGCGTTGAGGTCGTCCATCACCGAGTGGTAGCGATCTGGCCCGTCGGTCGCCACGGTCACGATCGCGTCGCGCCGGCCTAGGCCGAAATGCTTGGCGGTCTTGATCGCCCCCAGCAGGTTGCACACTGCGCTGATGCCGAACGATGTGGCGAGCTGACCTATCGTTCCCTCGTCGAGGCCGAATCGCGCAGCCATGACCTCGTTGCCGACGGGGTGAGTGAACACCTGCAGCAGGTGTAGGCATTCCATGTCGTCAATGCACGCCAGCGCGTCCATGTTGGTGACGTGATGGATCCAGGTCACGTGCTTGTCGCCGATCCCCTGAATCTCGTGGCTGCCGTAGCCGTTGTTGTAAAGCGTGGGGCATTGCACCGGCTCCAGGCCGACGACCCGGCAATCGGGGAAGACCTGTTTGATGCGGTCGCCGGCGGCGATCGTGCCGGCACTGCCCATCGCCGAGCAGAATGCGGCGATCCCGCGCGTGCCTAGCCGGGCGTTCAGCATCGCCTCCAGTTCAACGACCGTGTTGCCGGTGACGTAGTAGTGGAAACGATAGTTGCCCATCTCGCTGAACTGATTCATGATGCGGATCGTGTCTGGGTGTTCGTGGCTCAGCCGCTTGCACTCGTCGTAAATCTCCTTGACGTTGCTCTCGCTGCCGAAGGTCTTGATGTAGCCGGCGCCGTAGTGTTCAATCAACTCGAAGCGCTCGCGGCTCATGCCCTCCGGCAGAATCACCATGCTCTTGAAGCCGGCCCGCGGCCCAACCCATGACCCGCCAATGCCATAGTTGCCGGTGCTGGGGAAGACCAGCGTGTGCTTGTGAGGCTCGATCTGGCCCTGCAAGTATTTCTCGATCAGGACGGAATACGCCGGCCCGACCTTGTGGCTGCCGGTCGGGAAGTCCTTGGCGATCAGCACGACGATCTGGGCGTCCACGCCGGTGAGTGCGTGGGGCATCACCAGGTAGTTCACCGTGTTGATGTCGTCGGGCCTGCGCCAATGAATGTTGAAGAAGTTGATCGGGTCGAGCGGCGCCTCGTCGCGCGCGCGCGTCGCTTGTGCCCGCAGCTCAGGCCCAACGCGCTGCGGATGGAGCATCTCTTCGAAGGTGGGGAAGATGGGATGCGTGGTCATATCACTCTTCCCTTATTCTCCAACACTTGCCTGAGCAGATATCCCGAAAGTTACGCCGCGCCAACGGTCAGGCACAGGCCGGCGACCGGCAGACAGACCTCGCCGGCGAATTCGCGGCGCGCTTCGTCCAGCAGCGCCTGTTGTTGGCCTTCATACATTGCGTCCACGTGGACCAGAGCCAGGCGCTTGGCGCCGGCAGCGCGGGCGTTGCGGCCGGCAATCTGGGCAGTGCTGTGGCCATAGGCGCCATTCGCATATTCTGGGTTGAGCGTTGCGCAGTAGGTGGCCTCGTGCACCAACAGGTCGGCCTCGCGGGCCAGCAAGGCGATGTTGTCGTTGGGCAGCGTGTCGCCGGTGAAGGCCAACACGCCCTGCCCGCGCACCTCGACGCGCAACCCTAAGGCAGGCGCAAAGTCGGCGTGGACCATCGGGATGGTCGTGAGCGTGATGTCGGGATGAATCTGAAACTGGTGGGTTGTGAACTGCGGGACGACGACCCGCGGCGTCTGCTCGGTGATGCCGCTGACGCGGCCAAGTGCTGTGCTCATCAGCGTGTCCAAGACACCGAAGGTGAGCGCGCTGGCTATCAGCGTCGGCGGTCGGTGACTGTCTTCTAGCTCATACCAAAGCATGAGCATCGGGTAGCCCAGCGTGTGGTCGCCATGGCGATGGGTGAAGAAGACGTGGGTGATCTCGGCCGGCGAGATACCCACGGCGTCGAGCTGCTGGAGGATGGCCGGCCCGCAGTCAATCAGGATGCGCACATCGCCGGCGCGCACCAAGTAACAGGCGTTACTCCCGCCTCGCATGGGGATGGCTGCGCCGACGCCCAGGAAGATGACCTCGATCATGGCTGTAATC
>DAOTYZ010000008.1:0-12953 GCA_034434555.1 Candidatus Roseilinea sp. | reverse complement strand
CGGCCACAGCCAGCCCACGTTGAGCTTGAAGCCGGGCAGGGCGACGGCGTGGAGGATGCCGTCCGCGTCCGGCATCACCGGCTTGAAGACCTCGCCGGCGCGCTGGTAGAACTCGGTGCCCGCCGGGCCGTAAGGGTCAATCAGCCACAGCTCGCGCACGCCGGCGCGCTCGTAGGCGCGGAACTTCGGGCCGCGGTCGTAGGCGACGGTGGAGGCGGAGAGCACCTCGATGACCAGGTCGGGCGCGCCGAAGACGCCGGCGTCGCGGATGATCTCGGCGCGCGCCTTGGCCACGAACAGCACGTCCGGCTCGGCCACCTGGTCCTCGGCCAGCATCACGGCCGTGCGCGAGCCGCGCACTTCGCCGAGGTCAAAGCGCTCGACGTATTCGCCAATCAGCCGCAAGAGGAAGATCTGAAGTTTCTCATGGCGGTCGCTGGGCGGCGAGGGCATGATCATCACTCCGTCAATCAGCTCAGCCTTGCGGTCCTCCGGCGCACGGCGAAAGAACGCCTCGGCCGTCATGCGCTCCGCTACCTCGACCCGGCTCAACATAGCTTACCCGTATTATTGCGCGACTCCGGCCACACCAGCGCCAGCAGGGTGGGGAGTGCTCAACTTTGGGGTGATTTGGCGCACCGAGATAAGAGGCGCAGAGAGCGCAGAGGATATGTAAAAATCTCTCCGTCCTCCGCGTCTCTGCGGTGCGTGTTTCTTGTATCACCTTCAAGTGGCGCCCCCCTGTGTGGCCCGTGATATACTCTCTTTACAACTTAGGCGACGTGGCCAAGTGGTAAGGCGAGGGTCTGCAAAACCCTTATGCGTGGGTTCGATTCCCACCGTCGCCTCTGGCGAGAGGGCTGCTCGGCGAGCGCAGCCCTCGCGTTTTGTCTCGCGATGCCGTTTAGCCCAAACCCGTATGGCACGCTGCAGGTGGTGGGCGTCCTGCTCATCCTGGTTGGGCTAGTGGGGGTCTTCCTGCCGATCCTGCCTGGCCTGTTGACGATCTGGCTGGGTGCGCTGATCTGGGCGATCGGCGACCAATTCCAGCGCCTGAGTTGGCCGATTTTATTGGGGATGGGGGGATTGGTCATCGTCGGCTGGGCAGCCAACTGGTCGATGACCAGCTATTTCACGCGACGCAGCAGTGCATCGTGGATGACGGTAGCCGGCGCGATCGTGGGCGGCTTGATCGGCAGCCTGCTGCTGGGCGCGCTGCCGTTGATTGGCTCACTCGTTGGCGCGGTGATCGGCGGCGTGGCCGGCGTGATCCTGGTCGAGCTGCTGCGCGCGCGCCAGATGCGCGCCGCCCTGCGCGCCAGCCGCGATTACCTGGTCGGCTGCGCACTCGGCCAAATGGTCGAGCTGTGCTTTGCGCTGCTGATGATCGCGCTCTTCGTCTGGCGCGCTACGTCGTGAGCGATCGCCGGCTGCGGGCTACCCATAGCACGGCGATCACCGTCATCGCGTCGCGGATCTCGCTGTCCAGCACCATCTGCAGCACGTCGTCGAAGGGCAGTATCTCGACCTCCAGGAACTCTGTATCGTCGGGGATCACCTCGTGAGCCGGAACGGCTTGTAGGTCGTGGGCGACGAATAAATGGGCGACTTCATGGCAGACCGACTTCGACGTGTAATGTATGTTGATCAGGCGAAGCTGGCCGGGGCGATATCCGGTTTCCTCGATCAACTCGCGTTGCGCGGTCTGCTCCGGCGTCTCGCCAGGCTTACAACCGCCTGTGGGCATTTCCCAGCGGTGGCTCTCACCAAAGACGTAGCGGTGCTGGCGCACCATGACCACGTGCTCTTCGTCTGCGAAGGGGAGCACGCCGACGCAGGGCGCTAGCTCACACACGCCGTATATCGTGGTTTTGCCGTTGGGCAGCGCGACGGTGTCCTCACGCAGGCGAATCCAAGGATTGCGATAGATCTCGCGGCTGGTGAGGGTCTTCCAGGCTTTGGGCAGCATTGATTTGTGTGGGGAAAGACAAGCAGGTGGGCGAGCGCGGCGCTTTCGCCCACCTGCTGTGCCGTATCGAGCGTCAGAACATGCCGGCCATGATCTTCTGCAAGCTCTCGCGCGATGGGCGCAGTTTGTCTTGCTGATACGAAGCCAGGGGCTTGACCAGGCCGTATGTCTCGGCCAGGTTGGGCCGGTCGCCGTTGATGTAGAGCAAGCCAGTGATGAATAATTGCTCGTCATGCGCCTTGGTGAGCAAGCGCAGGGCAGCCTGTTTATCGGTGGGATCGTGGCTGCTGTCGAGCTTCTTCAGCACAATCTTTGAGCCGTCGAATAGCTCCACCTCTTTGGTCTCGCCCTCGGCGTAGTCCACGATGATCTCTTCCTGCGACATCACGAAGCCAAAATCGTTGACCCGTTCATCGTGGGCGCGTCCCCAAGTGTAGCTCTTGGTGCTGTCGTCGCGGTTGTTGAACGTGACGCAAGGGCTGATGATGTCAATGACGGCGGTGCCGCGATGGCTGAAGGCGGCTTTGAGCAGGGCGATGACCTGCTTGGGGTCGCCGGCAAACGAGCGCGCCACAAAGCCACAATCCGCGACGATCGCAGCGCGGCAGAGATCAATGGGAGGAAACTCGTTGCGGCCGGCATACTTCAGCTCCTGACCGATGTCGGCGGTGGCCGAGAACTGGCCTTTGGTCAGGCCATAGACGCCGTTGTTCTCGATGATATACACCATGCGCAGGTTGCGGCGGATGAGGTGCATAAACTGTCCCAGGCCGATGCTGCCGGTGTCGCCGTCGCCGCTCACGCCCAAGCCGAGCAGGGTGTGATTGGCCATCAGCGCGCCCTGGGCCACAGAGGGCATGCGCCCGTGCAACGCATTAAAACCAAACGAGCGGCTGAGAAAGTAAGCCGGCGACTTGCTGCTGCATCCAATCCCGCTGAACTTGACGATCCGCTCCGGCTTTAGTCCGAGTTCGTAGCAGGTAGTGATGATCTGTGAGGATATCGAATCATGTCCGCAGCCGTTGCACAGCGTGGACTCCAATCCCTTGTAATCGCTCTTGGTCAAGCCGATGATGTTGGCGCCGGGCTTGGCAGTGGGCATTTGCTTTGCGCCGACGCTGTTGTTGCCATTCCTTTCCATGAGTATTCCCTCCGGTTGTTCTAGTGTCGGGTCTCCTGATAGAGAATTTCCTGGTACACCCAGTCGGCCGTGAGCGGCAAGCCGTCGCTGTGGTTAGCCGGCCGCACCTTGGTGGCATCTTTGGGCGAATGCAAACGCACGAGCTGGCACATTTGTGCGTCGCTGTTCATCTCCACGACGTAAATGCGCTGATGGCCGGCCAGGAACATCGTGACGTCTTCGTTCATGGGCAGCGCGCGCAGGCGCAGATAAGAGGTGGGGATGCCTCTGGCTGCCAGCAAGGCGCGCGCTTCCTGAATCGCTGGGTCGGTGGAGCCGAAGCCGATGATGCCCACCTCTGCCCCTTCTGTTAGCTCAATCACCGGGCGCGGCATGAGCTTACGCGCCGTCTCGAACTTGCGAGCCAGGCGGTCCATGTTGTTCTCCCAGTCCTCGGGGCGCTCTGAGAGCATCGCGCGCTCGTTGTGGCCGGAGCCGCGGGTGAAGTAAGCGGCAAATGGACTATCCGTGCCGGGCAACGTGCGCCAGCCGATGCCATCTCCATCCACGTCCTTGTAGCGGGCAAAGCCTTTGGTGGCGTTTACCTGCTCGGCGGTGAGCACCTTGCCGCGGTCCATTGGCTCCTCTGGATAGTCAAACGGTCGGCTCATCCACTGGTTCATGCCCAAGTCCAGGTCGCTGAGCACGAAGATCGGCGTCTGTAGCCGCTCAGCTAGGTCGAAGGCCCGCCAGCCGAACTCAAAACACTCATAGACCGACCCTGGCAGGAGCACGGGATGTTTTGTGTCGCCGTGACCCAGCCAGTAGGCAGCGATGATGTCGCCCTGAGAGACGCGCGTGGGGAGGCCGGTGGCCGGCCCGATGCGCTGCACATCCCAGATTACGGCGGGGATTTCGGCAAAGTAGCCCAGGCCCGTGAATTCGGCCATCAGCGAGATACCCGGTCCGCTGGTCGAGGTCATCGCGCGCGCGCCGGCCCAGCCGGCCCCTAACACCATCCCCAGCGCGGCCAGCTCATCTTCCGCTTGGACCACCGCGTAAGTGGGCGCGCCGGTCTCCGGGTCAATGCGCAGCTTGGGCAGATATTCGTTGAGCGCATCGGCCAGGCTGGTGGCTGGCGTGATGGGATACCAGGCTGCGAAGCTCACTCCCCCATAGATTGCACCCAGGGCAGCAGCGGTGTTGCCGTCTATCATGATGAGCCCGCTGGTCTTGTCCATGCGCACGACGTGATAGGGGTCGGTTTTAACGAGATGTTCGGCAGCCCAAGCAGCGGCAGCGCGCACCACGCGCATGTTGCTCTCCACCGGCTTGGGCTTGCCCTTAAAGTGGAACTTCAGGGCAGCTTCGATCTCGTTCAGGTCAATCCCCAGCAACTGAGCAATCGCACCGACATACACCATGTTGGCCACATAGGTGCGCAGCTTGGGGTCTGCCTCGTGCACGCGGGCAAGTTCCTTGACCGGGATGGGATAATAGTGCAAGTCGCTGCGATGCACGGGCAGGGCGATGTCGTCGGCATACATGAACACGCCGCCGGGCGCGGTGTTTTGGTGATCGTCCAACGCCGTCTCTGGATTCAGCACGATCACGATCTCGCTGGTTTCCCGGCGAGCGGTGTAGCCATCCTTGCTCAGTCGAATGGTGTACCAGGTGGGGCGACCCTGGATGTTTGAGGGGAAGATGTTTTTGCCGCTCACTGGAATACCCATCTTGAACAGCGCGCGGAGCAGCACAGCGTTAGAGGTCTGGCTGCCAGAGCCGTTCTTCGTAGCAATGGTCATCGAGAAGTCGTTGACGATCGGCTCTTTGCTGGCGATGGCTGGCTTGGCCTCCCGATCAATCTGAGACGCGGAACTGGTCGTCAATTCAGCTTGGGGGATATAGTCTCTAATCATCGTCTATCTCCTGAACCGTCTTGGGTTCGTGGTTACTTTCTCCATGGATGCAGGCGCGCTAAGCGATTGCCGGCTGTTGCGCTTGCTGAGCGTCGCTGGCGACCGCCTCAACACGCGTGTTGCGCGCTGTGGGGTGCCGCTGAAGCAGTTTGGTATGTCGGACGAGCCACTGATATGCCGCGTCCACGTCGCCGCTCGTGATGGCGCTGACAATCGCATGGTGATGCGCCCACACTTCATGCAGATAGTCGTAATCCGAGAACACGCTTAACCCTTCTGCTTCGTAGGCTTCCCAGTACGCCTCGAGCAGCCCACGAACGAACGGATTATTTAAGCGGCGATAGATGGTCAAGTGCAGTTCGCGATGCTCGATGTGTGGGATGCGCGGCGGATTCTCATCCAGTTTGGCGAAGGCGCGCTCGACGAGCGTCTTGAGATAGGCATGGTCCTCGCTGGTGAGCAACGCCACGGCCTCGCGGAAGAAAGCAAACTCGATGTGATTGCGCAGCGTGCTGTAGGCGTCGAACAATTGGCGATCCTGCGCCAGGGCATAGAGCAAGCTCAGTCGCACGGCGGGGAGGAAGCTATATGCGCACACGCGAATGCCGGTGCGCGGCTTCACTTCCACCAGCCCCAACGCGCGCGCCACTTCTAGCTGCTCGCGCAGCTTGCTGATGCTGATGTGTTGCTCGGCGCTAAGCTCCTCCAGCGGCGGCAAGCGGTCGCCGGCTCTTAGGCCGTGTTCAACGATAAAAGCCAGTAAGTCAGACCCTTCCAGGTTGCGCAGCATGGTTCACTTCCGACTGATCGATCAGATGATTTTGATCAATCAGATTGTTCTGATAGGTCCAATTGTATGGCTGCCTGCCCAAAAGTCAAGCGCGGAATGCGTTCAAAGCCAGGGTGATCTCGCGCGGAGAACGCAGAAAAGCGCAGTATCCCCGCCAGTCGCTTGAAGGCGGTCCACGTGCTGCCCATGTTGCTGAACGCACCCAACGCGCGCTGTGGCATAGTTGGGGCAACATGTTGGGCGCAGGTCTGAAGCCCCATTTGGTCAACGGCGGATGGATTGAACGAGATGGCGAGCGGGTGCGGCTGTTGGTGCCACCTACCAGCGCATCTGCCTATACCGATGCACAGCTCGATGACTATGATCACGCCCTGCCGCGCCGATTCGCCAACCACCCGCCGCAGCGGCTGAAGCTATGGGCGCGCTTCTCACACCCTGCCGGGGTCTTGAAGGGCACAGCCGGCTTTGGCTTTTGGAATCATCCCTTCACGCGCCAAGGTGCAGTCCTTGAGCCGCCGCGCAACGTGTGGTTCTTCTATAGTTCGCCGGAGTCGCGCGCGCCGGTTGGTTCACCGCTGCCCGGTCATGGCTTCTATGCGGCGGTTGTCAACTCGCCGCTGCCCACAACGGCGGGCGGGGGCGCGCTGACCAAAGGGCTGATTCGCTTGGGCAACCTGGCGCTGCGGTTGCCGGGAATCTCCGCGCTGGCCTTGGCTATAGGGCAGGCCCTCGTCCAGGCGCGCGCCGCGCCGTTGGCGCTTGACATGACCGCCTGGCATTGTTACGAGCTGGAATGGCTGCCGACCACCACCCGCTTCTGTGTGGATGGTCAGGAGGTCATGCGCACGCGATCACCCGCCGGCCCTTTGGGTTTTGTCGCCTGGATAGACAATTACCGGGTCATCGCAGGGCGCGGTGGGGGCTATGCCTTTGGCTTTGTCGAGACGAGCCAGGTGCAGTGGCTAGAGCTGCGGTTGGAAGAGGGTTTGGCGAGCTAGATTTCTTCTTCGAACATGCTGCTGATGGATTCGCCGTTGTGGGTGCGGCGGATGGCTTCGGCCAGCAGGGGAGCAATCGAGAGCACGCGCATGTTAGGTAAGCGCTTCTCCGGCGGGACGGGCACGGTGTTTGTAGTAACGATCTCTTCAAGATCGGTCTGTGCGCGCAGGCGCTCGATAGCTGGGCCGGTGAACAGGCCATGCGTGCAAGCCACCGACAGGCGGCGCGCGTTACGAGCGCGCAGGCAACGCAACGTCTCGATGATCGTGCCGCCGTTGGCGATCTCGTCATCCAGGACGATCACATCTTTGCCCTCCACGTCGCCGACGATGTCTTCGATCACCACTCGGTCGTCTGACATGCGCTGTTTGCTGCCGGCGGCCACTGGCAGCTTGAGCAGGCGGGCGAACTTGGCCGCCGATTTAGCGTTGCCCAGATCGGGCGAGACGACGATTGTGTTGTCCAAATTCCCGCGCTCTTTGAAGTAGCGCGCCAGCGTCACCAGCGCGTTGAGATGGTCCACCGGCACGCTGAAGAACCCATGCACCTGCGGCGAGTGCAACGTCATGGTGATCACGCGATCCGCGCCAGCGGTTTTGAGCAAGTCGGCCACCAGCCGGCCAGCAATTGAGATGCGCGGGGCGTCCTTTTTGTCCGAGCGGGCGTAGGCGTAGTGTGGAATCACCGCCGTCAGACGCGCCGCGGCCGACCCCTTCGCCGCGTCCAGCATCTGGAGAAGCTCCATCAAGTTCTCCTGAACCGGCGGAGACAACGGCTGGATGAAGAAAACATCGGCCTCGCGGCAACTGGCGAGGAGCTGAACCTGAATGCAGTCGTTGCTGAAGCGCTGGATGTGCACAGGCGAGAGGGGTATTCCCAGATACTGACAGATCTCCTCCGCAAGCTGAGGATGAGCGTTGCCGCTGAAGATGGTGATGCCGCGCATGGTGCTACTGTTTGTGTGAGTATGACATTATATGAAAGCCCATTCGATCAGGGACCTCTGGGAAGCGCGCCACTTGAAGGTGATACGAGACACCTGCACCGCGGAGGAGGCAAAGGCTATTTCTCTGCGCCTCGGCGGTTTAAATGTCAGTGAGCCAAGCCCCCCAGAGTTGAACGCTCCCACCTTTAGGGAGTGCGTTTACGAATGGCAGCAACCCCCTGGTGGCTTCGTGAAGGCGGGTCTACGTATGCCCCTTGGCGATAGACGTACTTCGCCCCCAAGCAGGCAGTCAAGGCTGGTTCGAGAGCATCTGCACGATGCGCTGTCCGTGTTCGGTGAGCCAGTAGGTCGCGGAGGGAAATTTCTTATTGCTGCTGATTAGCCCAAGGTCAACCAGTGCTGCCACGTCATTCGGATCAACTGGCTGGCGCGTGCCGTCGGGAAAGTGCAGGGCATACGCCTTATGGCCTTCAATGTCCCGATGATCCTTCAAGCGCATGCCCTGCGCGATGGCAAGCAGCAGCCGGCGCTGGCTTTCGCTAAGCAGTGTCCCTGCGGGGATCATCCCAGATGATCCACGTACTCCTGCAGTTGCCGTTGACTGATCTTCGTGTAGCGGTCTGGAATGATCTGCGCCATTTCCTCTTCGGTCAGGCGATAGGACAGGATCTGCAAAGCGTCTTCTGGCGATTGTCCGTAAGCCAGCTTCTTCTTGCCGTTCTTCATCTCGAAGAGATACATGTAGTGAGGGTTGGAAAAGCTGCTCATGACAATCCTCCTGAAAGCGAGATGTGCTCGGGCTAGGCCTTGGCCAAGGCGTCCCAGAAGTTCTTGCGCTCCTGACGAATGGTTGACAAACCGCGATTGATCTCGTCGTCGTATTTGCCGCTCAGCAGGTCGCGGTAGAACTGGTAGTCAATGCCCTTTACCTTCTCGTCATCTGGGTAACGGTGATAGTTCTCTTTCGACATCAGGCTCTTGCCTTCGGCGATGAGCTGGTGGCCGAGGGCGGAGCCGGGATAAGGGGCGTAGAAAGAGATCGAGGGCATGATCCGCTTGGTGTACTTGATCATGCGCATGGTCTTGAAGGCATCCTCGCGGGTTTCGCCTGGGATGCCGAGCATGATGTTGCTCCAGAATATCGGCGGCTCCAAGCCTTGGGCCTCCATGTCGTCGCCGATGCGCGTGAGCAGATCAATCGCGAAGTAGTTGTCCTCTTCCGTGCATTCCTTATTCAGGATTTTGAGCACGCGGTCGCTGCCGCTCTCAAAGCCGATGGAGACGATGTGCCAGTTGGTCTTGCGCACCAGCGCCTCGAACAGCTCTGGCCACTGGCGAACCGTGTCGGCGCGGGCAGCAGCCCAGTAGGGCCAAGTTTTGTTAGCGTACTTCGGATACTTGTCCAGCCACTCCTCCAGCCAGGAGGGGTTCTGGAAGAACATGGAGTCGTGGATGACCACCGAGCCGATCGGGCCGTAGGTCTCGTCCAGGTAGTTCAGCTCCTCGATGACCATTTCCACCGGCCGGCGGCCCATATTGGGGATGTAGCTGTTCTCGTTACAGAAGGTGCACTGCCATGGGCAAACACGGCTGGTGAGGATGGTGGCGACCGGCGGCGGCCCCCAGCCGCATTCTGGCTCCAGCGGCCAGTTGAACTTGGCAGCGAGCTTTTTGCTGGCCGGCTCCGGCCACAGCGTCCGGTCAATCATCGGCCATTCCGCCATGCTCTTTGCCCCAATGCCCAGGACGACGCGCGGGAAGGCGTCGGGGTTGGCGACCAAGTTGACAATGATGTTTTCGCCTGGCCCTTGGCAGATTTTGTCGAACTCCGGCACGGTCAGCATCTCATCCAGCGCAACAGTGGCGTGCATGCCGCCGGTGAGCACGATGCCGTTCGGGTTGACCTTCTTAAAGATCTTGGCTGAGCGATAGGCGATCGGATAGGTGTAGCTGCGCACATTCATGATCAGCATATCGTAGCCCTTCATGCGCCGCTCGACCTCTTCCCAGCTCGTGCACTGGCGCGTGCTGAACATGTCAGTCATCAGGCCGTTCTGATGCAGGATCGTGCGCAGCAGGCCCATGCCATGGTCTTGCCATTGCTCGTGTGGGCCGGCAGGGTTGACCAAATCGCCCAAGTCGCCCAAATCGAGCCACAATCGCCTTGGCTCTTTGCCGTTCGATTTGAGCTTTGGGGTAAGCAGATTCTTCAGCATTGCTCTAGCTTACAACCGGTAGAGCAAGTTGGCTTCAGCAAGCTTTAAGGTGGCTGCTTGCGCAGGTTTATGCCGGCAATTGATCCGACTGGCTGTTGATTCAGTGACAGCCACAGCCGGAGCCGCAGCCGGCGTCCGCGTCCGCGCTACTGCTCTCCTTGGTGCGGAACGAGCTACCACAACCGCAGGATGAGATGGCGTTGGGGTTATCAATCTTGAAGCCGCCACCCATTAAGCTATCTATGAAGTCAATGGAGGCCCCGCTGAGGTACATCAGACTGGTGGGGTCTATAAAGAGCCGGATGCCGTTTTGGTTTACTACGGTGTCGAATTCACGGGGCTGTGCCTCAAAGGCCATGCCATACTGCAATCCGGAACATCCGCCGCCGGCCACGAACACGCGCAGCCCGTAGTCTTGAATGTTTCGTTGCGCCATCAGCTCACGCAGCTTCGCCTCGGCTGCGGCGGTGAGTGTCATCGCCGGGGGATTGCTGGTCGTCGCATCATCGTAACCATTAGACATGAACATTCTCACACTCCTCTCTACTCTCGCCACACGTCAGTGCGACTGACATGCAATGCTTTAGCCGGATTCTAGCATGTGCGTTGTCCGGAGTGCGTTTAGGGGAGTGCTCAGCTTTAGGTGTCTTGGCTTTAGACCGCCGAGGCGCAGAGAATGCGTCCTCCGCGGTGCATGTTTCTTGTATCACCTTCAAGTGGCGTACTCCCCATATCACCAATAGGGGCAACCGCCGACAGGCTGCCAACCGGCGAAGCTATAGAGTGGGCGAAGGCATTGCCTTCCGCCCACTCAAGGGACATCCCCAATGATGAATATCCTGCCTGAAGAAGCAGTCAGTTGAGTTGCCGCTGTGTTGTCTCTGCTCTACTCTTCATCGTCGTCTCGCCAGCGGTCGCGCATGCGCCGGCGCTTCCGCTCGCGGTTGCGGTCGCGCTCGCCGCGACTGGTGTTGCGGCGCTGGCGGTCGCGCTCAGCCGGTGGCGAAGAAGGCACAGCACGGGCCGGACGGGGCTGGCTGCGCCCGGCGGCGCGCTGGCTCACCGTCTCCGTTCGTGCCTCCTTCGGACGCGCGAAGTCTATCCGCACCGGGCGCTGATCGAGCAGTTTGCCGTTGAGCAGCGCCATGGCCCTTTGCGCGTCTTCGTTGCTGGCCATCTGCACGAAGCCAAATCCCTTTGAGCGACCGCTCTCGCGCTCGATCACAATCTCCGCATGGGTGACTTCGCCCACCGCGGCAAAGAACGCTCGTAATCCCTCGTTGGTTGTAGAGTACGCGAGGTTGCCCACATATAACCTGTTAGTCATGGTAGTCCTGTGAGAATCTGTCTTACTGAATCAGGCGGACACCGCTCTGATCTGCGCCAGCAGCGCAGGCCAGATGCACAAGGCAACGAAACCAGCGGATCGTAGAGATAAAGCGAGCGTTTGTTCCCTAAACCGGCAACCCTCCTCCCCTTCAAGCACGCCCAGGGGTGGGCATGGCAGACGTGCAGCGCGCGTTCACCTCACAAAATCTTGCTTCGGCAGATCACCGCGGAGACAAAAGCATGCGCGCTTGTGGGACACTGACATGCGCTCAACACAAGATACTCTGAGTGCGACGAAACCGCCTTCTGCACGGGAGCAAAACCTAAACCGGGATAAAACCGGCGCAAGGGCAATATAGCACGATTGGGCAGAGACGCAAGAGGATGGGTTTCCGACGCCACACCCGGAGTTCTGCCCTCGATGTAAATATACCCTGAAGTGCGGTAGGATCGGTCGTAGCTGTGAGTGACACCGGCGAACGATTGTCTTCATCAACAACAACCGCTACGCAACCCACAGAGCCGCTGGCCTACCGTGCCGTGCGCGGCGGGTTTTGGAGCGTCCTTGGTTCGTACTTCACAATAGGCTTCGGCTTCATCGCCAACATCGCCCTGATCCGCCTGCTAACGCCGGCGATCTACGGCGAGTTTGCGCTGGCGATGTTCTTCGTCACCCTGTTCGATCTGGTCGGCAAGTCCGGGCTGAACTACGCCTTTGCCCATCATCGCACGGTCAATGGCGAAACGCTGGGCACACTGCTCGTGCTCGGCCTGCTGATGGGGGCTGGTAGCCTGGCGCTGGCCATCCTGTCCGCGCCGATCCTGCTGACGGCCGGCTACGCGCCCATGGTCCCCGTGATCATCGCAGCGACCATCGCTGTTCAGTTCACTGGGATTTGGCTGTGGCCGTTCGCGGTGGTGCTGGAGAGCGAGCTGCGCTTCAAGCCACTCGCGGTTGCTACCAGCATTGCCATGGTGCTCTCGTACATACCGGCATTTGGGCTGGCCTTGAGCGGCCAAGGGCAGTACAGCCTGCTCGTGCAATCCTTGACGAACAGCCTGCTGGCGATGGCTGCGATGTGCGTTTACTTGTTTCGCGCTCAGCGCCATCTTCTGCGGATGCGCTGGCGCTATAGCCCGGCGCTGGCGCGCCAGTTCCTGCGTTTTGGGCTGACTACTGGTTTAGGAAACTTTATCTCAAACTTGCTGGTGCAAGTGGATAACTTCATCTTGGGCACGCTGGCCGGCACAACTGTCCTGGGCTATTATGACCGCGCCTATCGCGTCGCCCAGTGGCCGTCTACATTGCTCATCCCGCTCGTTGGCCGTGCGGCGGTGTTCACCTATAACCAACTCCGCGATGATCAGGCCCGGTTACAACGCTCGGTGACGATGGTCCTGTGGACGTCGGCCAACCTGGCCATCCCGATCGCGCTGGCCTTGTTCTTCAGCGCGCCGGAGCTGGTGCCGCTGCTCTTCGGCGCGCCGTGGATGCCGGCTGTCCCGCTGCTGCGCATTCTGCTGGTTGTCTCGGTGCTGCGCCCGATCTGGGAGAACGTCTGGGCCATTCTCGTCGGGCTGGGCCTGCCGCGCCGCGTGGTTGAGCTATCGCTGTTTCAACTCGTTGTGTTGGTCATTGCCGGGGTGTTGCTCACGTGGCTGTTC
>DAOTYZ010000007.1:0-6391 GCA_034434555.1 Candidatus Roseilinea sp. | reverse complement strand
GCCTGCGGCTGAACACACCCTGCGTAGAATGCGCCTGCGATGCAGCGATTTGACCAGCTCGATCGCGCCGCGTTGGGCAGCATCCTTGTCCTCTCTGCGCTCACCGCGCTGGTGATCCTGCGCGGGGACCAGGTTGGCGTGCGCGTGCGCCAGACAACGCCGCCTGCGTCCGCCGTGAACGTCTCCACCCGCAGTGTGATCGCCCTCGCCTTCACAGAGGTGATGAGCGCGCCCACCGTGATGGAACGGCTGCGCGTCGAGCCACCGATCAGCGGCACATGGCGCTGGAGCGGCAGCAACGTCTTTCTTCAGCCCACGACGGCCCTTCAGCCCGACACAACCTATAGCATCACCCTAGCTGTCGGCGCTACTAGCCTGCGCGGCCGGCCATTGCTCGATGCCCACACCTGGAGTTTTCGCACCCGCCGACCGCGCCTGGTCTTCCTCGCGCCGGCCAGTGGCCAACCCAACCTTTTTGTGGTTGATCTAGTTGACGAAATAAGTCAGCGATTGACCGATGAGCCGTTCGGCATCTTCGACTATGCGATCAGCCCAGATGGCTCGCGGATCGTCTATAGCGCCGACCGGGCTGCGCAAGATGCCGAGCGCGACCTTTACATCCTTTACGTGAACGAAGGGCGGCGCGAGTTGCTGGTTGCTTGCAATAACCAGGTCTGCCAGTCCCCTTCATGGTCCGCCGACGGCACGCGGATCGCCTATGAGCGGCGGTCGCTGGTACAGGGCGCAATTGGCCGCTCACCTGGACCAGGACGCATCTGGCTAGCCGATGTCGCCACCAAGCAGACCGCACCGTTGTTCGCTGATTCGCAGCAGATAGCCTCGTTACCGCGCTTTGCGCCAACCGGGGAGAAGCTGGCCTTCTATGACCCAAACGCGACCGCGATCATCGTGGTGGACTTGAGCACCGAGCAGCGCATCGAACTCCCCAGTGTGCTGGGCGACTCAGGGGCTTGGTCGCCAGACGGGGAGCAGTTGGTTTATCCCGATCTGCGGGCGTATGAAGCCGATAGCTTTGACCAATTGTTGCGTGCCGACCTAAGCGCAGGCGTTATCACTGCGCTGACGCCGCTAGAGGCCACGCGGCACACTGGGCCGGCCTGGTCGCCGCTGGGCAACCTCATCGCTTTTGGGCGACAGGAATCCCCCCTCAGCGGCGGCGTGCTTGGCCCTCAAATATGGTTGATCGCCCCCGATGGGACGAGAAGCTATCCGCTCTCCGCCGAGCCAACCATCAGCCATGGCTCGCTAGCCTGGAGTCCCAACGGTGAATGGATCGCAGTCCAGCGCTATAACCTGCTAGAGGTGAATGCCTTGCCAGAAGTGTGGATTTTCAAGGTGGATGGGGCCGAACGCCGGCGCATCGCTGCGGATGCCATGCTGCCGGCTTGGTTGCCGTAGCAAAGCATACGTCAGTATTCTCGTGACCGCACCCTTTGAATCGGGTGCATTCACGGATTGGGGCAGCCCTACACAATGCACGTGCTTGCTCAGCCTGTTGAACGATAGCGATTATTGCGATTACCTCATTGATTGAGATAGCGAATGGGATGATGGTAGCGATGGATAGCGGCAGGGGCGGTTTGCCCCCTGCTGCCTCTTTCATTCTCCCGCATTTCCATCCGTCCCCTGCAGATGAGGGAATGAGGAGGGGCATCGCCCCTAGCTGTGAACGCACTCTCTGAAACTTGGCGCATTGCTATAATCCGCGCAGCATGAATCTTCTCATCACCGGAGGCGCAGGCTTCATCGGCGCTAATTACGCCGCTCATCATCTCAAGTTAGGCCACACCGTCGTCATTCTCGATGACCTCTCTAGGCCGCGCACATTACATAATATAAACTGGCTGCGTGAACAGGCGGCCCATCTACGGTGTGAGGATCGCTTGATCTTTTACAAGTGTGACATCCGCGACTTCGAGCAGTTGCTTCATATATTTAGGCAGACTGCACCCGATCTAGTAGCGCACCTAGCCGGCCAAGTGGCAGTGACCACCAGCGTGGCTAATCCACGCATGGACTTTGAGATTAACGCCCTAGGCACCTTCAACGTCCTCGAGGCAGCTCGAGCGATGGACAACCCGCCGGCAGTGATCTTCTCCTCGACTAATAAGGTATACGGCGGTATGGAAGACGTGGCTGTAGTGCTGGATGGCGAACGCTACCGCTACCGAGACTATCCCTTCGGCATTGCCGAAGACAGACCGGTAGATCCCAAGTCGCCCTACGGATGTTCCAAATGCGCCGCCGACCAGTATGTGCATGACTACGCGCGCATCTACGGTTTGCGCACAGTGGTCTTTCGCCAGAGCACCATCTACGGCCCGCGCCAGTTCGGCGTCGAGGACCAGGGCTGGTTAGCTTGGCTGATGATCGCCACGGTAACCGGCCGACCGATCACGATCTACGGCGATGGTCGGCAGGTGCGCGACATGCTCTATATTGACGACCTCATTGCCGTTTATGACGCGGCCTGGGCGCGCATTGACGCGGTCGCGGGCGAAGTGTTCAACATGGGCGGGGGCCCAGAGAACACCTTGACGATTTGGTCGGAGACCGGCCCGATGCTAGAAGCGTGGGCAGGCCGGCCTATCCCTGTTACTTACGCTGACTGGCGTCCTGGTGACCAGCGGGTGTTCATCAGCGACAACCGCAAGGCCGAGCGATTGCTCGGTTGGCGGCCGAAAGTCAACGTCCAAGAGGGGGCCCGCCGACTATGGGATTGGATCGTGGCCAACCGCGATTTATTTGTCTAACGGTGGACCTGGAACAGTTCTGGAGCGACATCTTCAGCGAGGAAGCGGCGCGCGTTCAAGCAGCTTGGCAGCTCTTGGATGACACCGAACGCGCGTCGGTATGCCAGCTTTTAGAAGCGATCACCATTGACACAGAGCGCAGCAAGGCCCAACGCGGCGCCGCGCGCTTTGCCTTGTCCGTGCTCTCTGAGGATTACCGGCTGGTCGCAGCATGGCTGAATGAAGCGCTGACGTTCGCTCAACGCTTGGCCGACCAGGCCGCGCAGCGGCTGCAAGTGGCCTTCGGCGGGTTGAATGGGTCGCTAAAAGGCGATGGGTCGCTGGTGACTCAAGCAGACGTGGACACCGATCGCTGGCTGAGCGCAGCGATTCGTAGCCGCTATCCCGATCACGGCATCCTCTCCGAAGAGCAGGATACCGCCTTCCACGGTCAGGCGTGGTGCTGGGTCATCGATCCGATTGACGGCACCACCAACTACGCGCACGGCTTCCCGGTCTGGGGCGTGCTGATCGGGCTGCTCCACTATGGCCAGCCGGTGCTTGGCGTGGCCAACTTTCCTCTCCTGGACGAGCGTTATAGCGCCCTGCGCGGCCACGGTGCCTGGCTGAATGACTCCCCGATCCAGACAGCAGCGCCGGACCACGATCCGCAAACAGGAGTGCTGCGCCTGAAACCCTATCACTTGTTCGCCTGTTGCACGCGCACCCTGCACCAGGGCCGGCTTGACCTGCCGTTGAAGCTGCGCGTTCCTGGCACGACAGGCTACAACTTGGCCCTGGTGGCGAAGGGCGCTTGCGTCGGCAGCCTAGACAAAGTTGTGCATGTCTGGGACGTCGCTGCCCTGTGGCCAATCCTTCTCGAAGCCGGTGGCTGGCTGCGCGCCAGCCTGCCGTCAGGCAGCCCCTTCCCGCTTCAAGCAGGCCAAGACTACGGGTCGCTCACGTTTTCCGTCCTCGCGGCCTGTTGTCGCGCAGCGCTGATTGAGTTCGAGCGCCAGCTTGGAGAAGCGTTCAACGACCAAATCGCTCACACAGCCTGAGCCACTCCGCTATGCTGAGCGTCTCGGCGCGGCGGGCCGGATCGATGCCGGCCTGCCTCAGCCAGCTGGCAACGTCGGATTTCTCCAGCCCTAGTCCTGCGGCGAGGGTGTTGCGTAGCTGCTTGCGAGGCTGGCAAAAGCCGGCTCTCACCACCCGAAAGAAGGTTGTCGCGTCCACCGGCGCCTGAACAGCGTGCGGGGTGATCCGCAGGACGGCCGATTCCACTTTGGGCGGCGGGAAGAAACACGCAGCGGGAATCTTGAACAACAGCTCGGCTCGCCCGTAGAATTGCACGCTCACAGCCAGCACGCTCATGTTGGGGGGCTCGGCAACGATGCGTTCGGCAACCTCTGCTTGCACGGTCAGCACCGCGCAGGCAATCGGCAAGCCACACTCTAGGACGCGCCGGACGGCTGCTGAGGTAATGTAGTACGGCAGGTTGGCGACAAAGCGAACGGCAGTGAACGCATCCGCTTCTTGTCCGAGCAGCGCTCTGAAGTCTATCTCCAGCGCGTCGCCGTGGACGATGGTGACATTGGTTGCGCTGCCGAGCTTGGCTTGTAGCTCAGGGATGAGCGACCGATCCAACTCAATAGCGATTACGCGCTTGGCGCGCTGGGCCAACCAAACAGTGAGTGCACCCGTGCCGGGGCCGATCTCTATGACCAAATCGCCTTCACTGATGCGGGCAGCCGCCACGACCCGCTTCGCAATCGCCTGGTCGGCGAGAAAGTGCTGTCCGAGCTGCTTGCGCGGGGCGAGCCTACTCAAGGCGATAGCGAATCTGGCTCGGCACCGGGGTGAGCAGGTAAACGTCCACCCAGCGATACCAGAGCTTGAGGTTGTCGTCGTCGTAGCCCAGGTCAATCCGCTTGCCGGTGATGGCGCCGCCGGTGTCGCAGGCGATGCCCATGCCGTAGCCCGGAACATAGACGTTGGTCCTTAAGCTGATGACGCGCGGGTCCACGGCAACGATGCCGAAGCGCATCGGCAAGCCGCAGCGCGTCCGACCGTACCAGGGGGCACTGCGCGGCACGCCTGACGTGCTGGCCGAGTAGGAGGTGGCCAGCATGCGAATCTTGCGCCAGTACTGCACTGGCCCCTGGGGCGTATCGAGGGTGCGGATGACGACCTTCGTGCCGTATTTATAGACGCGCGGCTGGGGCGACTGAGCCGTGAAGTCAGCCACGAGCTGACGCTTGACCTCCAGCCCGTCTTCCAGCGTAACGATGTAGCGTCTCTCGCGCACACCGCGCGCCCCTTCTTGGGCCAGCACTTGCGTGTCTAGCTCCAGCTCCGGGTCTGGTTCCCAGAGGGTGTTAAAGGGGATGTAGTCGTGCGTGATTTGCAGATCGCGCGCGCGGCGCACTACGCGAATCTCGCTTCCCGCCGCTATGGGCGCATCCAGCGCCGGCAGGGTGTAGTCCTGCTCCAGCAATAGGATGTTCATCTCGGCCAGCACGTCGGCCACCGTCTCATGCCGCGTGCGCGTGCGCAGCATTCGGCCATCCACCCACACCGTGACCGGCTTGGCCCGCTCCACAGTGATGAGCATGTCGGGCTTGATCGGCGCGCCTAGGTCGGGCGACACCTTATCAGCCAGGTACACGAGAAAGCCGGCCTGGAGCAGGGCCTCGCCCACCGTGCGCGCGGCCGTTTTAATGCTCTGCCGAGGGCCGCCAACCTCCTGAATGGTGACCGGCACGGCCCGCCGATAGCGGATAACGGCGTCCGTCAAACTGGCGAGGGGGGCTGAGTTGCGACGGTCGGCGCTGCGGGTCTGGGGGGTGCTTGGCAAGCTATCGTCAGTGCGCCCTTCAACTACGATCGCGTCGTTGACGCTCAGCGTATATCCCAGGTCTTGCAACACCTCAGCGCCGTAAGCGCGCTGGGTGCGCACCCAGCGCGGCATCTCCCCATCTACAGAGACTTGGACCGTGCGGGCGCGCTGGACGATGATGGCGTCGTTGTGATTGAGCGGCGCGTCAAGATCTGGGCGCACGATGTCTTCGGGCATGAGCGTAATGCCCGCCTCACGCAGCACGCCGGCGACGGTCGTCTGACGGGTGCGCACGCGCAGGACGTCCTCGCCATCTATTACAGTCACTGGGGTAAAGCTGGTGAGGTAGCCCAGGCTGAGCAAGCTAAGCAAGCTGAGGGCGGCGGGAACTGCCAGCCAATATGAGCGCGTCGCAAGGCTCCTCGCCGGTCTCGTGCCCGATGACGCTTCCATAAAAAAGCCAACGGCGACTGGTACTTGGTGTGCTGCTGGGCTTGCCCGCGACGCCCGAAGGCAACTCCTTACCGTTGCTACCTTCCGGTCCTGGCGGGGTTCGGAACGCTTCGCCGCGCGGGACCCAGCAGCACACTCCCTTAATCATAAAGGCATTTGCGCTAGATTGTCAACCGTGATATAGTTGCCTATGTAGCGAATCCCTCGTGCGCCCATAGCTCAACTGGATAGAGCACTTGACTTCGGATCAAGGGGTTGTGGGTTCGAATCCTGCTGGGCGCGTTACTGCAGCGTGCAGTCATGTTTCATGTGAAATTCCCCGGTGGAACACCGCGCCCTCATA
>DAOTYZ010000006.1:0-2671 GCA_034434555.1 Candidatus Roseilinea sp. | reverse complement strand
AACAGATTGGTAGAGGTGATGAGTCATGATCAAGCATCAACGAGTTGTTGGGTTTGGCGTTGGGTTGGTCCTGTTGTTGTCTGCCTGTGCTGCGCCGCCGGTTGCTCAGCCGACTGCGCCGGCAAGCGGCTTGCCTGAGCCAAAGACGATCCGCTTCGGCTTTGTGCCAAACGTGATCAACGCCCCAGTGTACGTCGCCGTGGAGCAGGGCTACTTCGCCGAGGAAGGGATCAAGGTGGAATTCCTGCCCGTTGACGGCGGTTCAGACGCCGTGGTGCAGGTGGCGGCGGGCAACTTTGATGTCGTCGCCGGCGGCATCTCGGCCAACATGCTCAACGCGGTGGCGCGTGGCATCGCCTTCGAGATCGCGGCCTCGCTTCACACCGAGCGCCCGCCGCTGGCTAGCCCGTTCGTCGTGAGCAAGAAGCGCTACGAGAGCGGCGAGCTGACCAAGATCAGCGACCTGAAGGGCAAGAAGGTGGCGACGAACAACCGCGGCACCGCCACGGAGTGGTGGCTGTCGGAGGCGCTGCGCCAGGGTGGGGTGGACATCACCGAAGTAGAGGTGACGGGCATGCCCTTCCCACAGATAGCGCCGGCGCTGGAGAGTGGGTCGCTCGACGGCGCCATCCTCAGCGAACCATTCGCCACTGCCGCCGAGGACAAGGGCCTGATCGTCCGCCTGAGCGAGGACTTCGTCAATGGCTTCAAGCCCACCTATCTCTACTTCAACAAGGAATGGGTGACCGCCAACGCTGAGCTTGCCACGCGCTTCATCAAGACCTACCTGCGCGGTGCGCGCGACCTGCAAGGGGAGCGCTACTTTGAAGAAGCGAACGTGGCCGCGATCGCCAAATACACCAAGGTCGCTCCCGACGTCATCCGGCGGGCGCGCCGGCCACACTTCGACCCAAACGGGACGATCGCGCTCGACGACATCCAGACACTCCAGCGCTTTTACCGCAAGCAGGGTCTGTTGAATCACGAACAGGACGTGGACATGACGCAATTCATCAATACGCAGTACCTGGAGGCGGCATTGAAAGCGCTGGGCGGCTCGGTGGACCCTGAGTAACGTGAGTTCGGATTCGGTGGGTGCGTGCGTGATTTCTGTTCGGCGTGAAGCGCGCGAGGGCCTACCAGGCGAAGGATCTGTCCGACTAACCAAGCCGGCACAGCTCTGGTCATGCTTCGCTCCGCTTAGCACGACAGCCTGGCACGGCGAGTGGAACGATATTCGCAAACGCACCTGTGTAAAGCCGAGCTTGCGCTGAATAAAAGATGATCACGGCCCGCCAACTGGTGAAGACCTACCTAGGGCCGGATGGGAGCACCATCCGCGCCCTGGGTCCGTTAGACCTGCAGGTGGCCGCTGGTGAGTTCGTATGCATCGTCGGCCCCAGCGGCTGTGGCAAGAGCACCCTGCTGCGCCTGGTCGCCGGCCTCGATCAACCCACCAGCGGCGGCCTGGAGGTCGGCGCGTCGCAGCCAGTGCTCGTCTTTCAGGGCGATTCCACCTTCCCTTGGCTCACCGTGCATGACAACGTCGAGTATCCGCTCAAGCTGCGCGGATGGGCCGAACCTGAGCGCGAGTCGGCGGTGAGTCGCCAGCTCGCCCTGGTGGGTCTCTCCGACTTCGCCGAAGCGTATCCCTATCAGCTCTCCGGCGGGATGAAGCAGCGGGTGGCCCTGGCGCGCGCCTGGGTAAGTGACCCGCAGGTGCTGCTGATGGATGAGCCGTTCGGCGCGCTGGACGAACAAACGCGCGTGATGCTGCAGAACGAACTGCTGAAGCTCTGGGAAGGGCCGCAACGCGCAGAGTCGCCGGCGCAGCGGAAGACGATCCTCTTCGTGACGCACGCCATTGACGAAGCGCTCGCCCTGGCCGACCGCGTGCTGGTCATGTCCTCTGCGCCTGGGCGGATCGTCCACGAGCTGCGCGTGCCCTTCGCCCGCCCGCGCGACCCCATTCAACTCAAGCGCGACCCGCGCTTCGGCGAGCTGGCGTACGCGCTCTGGCAGGCGCTTAAACCCTAGTCCTGCTCAAAAGGCCGGCCCAGCGCAGCGGGCGGCGCAGTCCGCAACGCCCGCATCAGCGCTCGGCGTGGCGTCACCGGCAGATAGCCCAACAGCCGGCCCAGCCAGCCAGCCGAGGTGAGCACCAGCACGAGGATCATCAGGATGAACGGCGCCACGGTGAACACCTGTGTGGGCACGTCCTGAATGCTGCTCTGCGCCACGCTGGCCAGCGATTGGAGGATGCCAAACAGATACGCGCCCAGCGCGGCGCGCAGCGGATTCCATCCGCCGAAGATGACGATCGCCAGCGCGATCCAGCCATAGCCGGCCGTGTGGCGATGGCTCCAGCCGGCCTTAAAGTCCAGCGAGAACGCCGCGCCGGCGATGCCTATCATCGCCCCGCCGACCAGCGTGTAAAGATAGCGCAGCGCGATCACGTTGTGGCCGCGGACGAAGGCCGCAGCCGGCTGCTCGCCGATCGCGCGGAGCGTCAACCCCGTCCGTGTGCGATAGAAGTAGAACCACATCCCGATGATCAGGACGTAGCTGGCATAGACCAACACGTCCCCCTGGCGGAAGAACAGCGGGCCAATCACCGGGATGGCCTCCAGGATCGGGATGGGGAAGGCCGGCGGCACGGTCGGCCCTGGGA
>DAOTYZ010000005.1:0-2469 GCA_034434555.1 Candidatus Roseilinea sp. | reverse complement strand
TTGGTCGAGCTGTTCGTCGCCCCGCGCGGCGAGATCCGCTACACGCTCGACGGCAGCGAGCCGCGCGAGGGGAAACTCTATGATGGGCCGATCCCCATCGGTGACGGCGACGTCCTGCTGCGCGCCTTCGCCAGCGCCGATGGGATGGAGGTGAAGGAGGACTTCAAGTTCCCCGCCAAGGGCAAACAGGCGGTGCAGCTTGCGGAGGCAAAGCCGGCCCGCCTGGTGTCGCGCACCGGTTTTGACTTCGACTCGCGCGCGACGACCTTTGAGCTACTCGCCCAGGCGCGCTATGCTAAGATGCAGTTCGAGAACGTCACCATTGACGTCGGGCAGGGCGCGCAGAGCGCCCGCATCATGCTCGGCGAGCTGACGGTTGACGGGGATTACCTCGGTCAGCTCATCGAGAAGGTGCTCGAGAAGTTCCCGCCCGACACGCCGGTGACGATGAGCTTTCGCAAGGCGCACTTCACGTCGGGGCACGACCTCACGCAGTTCTGCGAGCGCTTTCATATCCTGCTGAGGCAGGAAGACATCGAGCAATGAGCGAGAAGCGGAACACCGTGGACTTCGGCGCGCCGGCCGATTTCGGCGCGCACGTCTTCCGCGTCGAGATCCCCGCCGCGCGGACGGGCGAGATCTGGATCATCGAGGACTACGGCTATCGCGGTGGCGAGGCCGGCATCCCGCGCCAGGAGGCGCGCGCCGTCCTTGAGCGCCGCGTCTGGTCGCAGATCGCCGACGCCGCGCAGCGCGATTTCAACCCCGCCTGAAGGCCGCCGGCCTCAAGTCCGGTCGCTGGCACGTCGGGTCCAATTTGCTCGACCGCATGCTGGGGCGCGAGCTGTGCGTGCTGGCCTGGGCGGCCGAGAAAGCCACCGACGACGAATTGCCCGTGATCGCCAGCAAGTGGGCGGCGCTGCGGCCGGAGGAGCGCTGGTGGCTCTTCATCAAGACCGCCGCCGAGGCCGGACGTCCCGATGACTACGAGCGCGGCTGGCGGCGGGCGCTGCGCCTGGCGCTGGCCGACGCCGGCGGCCGGCGGCCCGGCGCGCCCCGCCGGCGCCCGCCCGAGCCAGAGCTGGACATGCCGCTCTTCGCTCAGACGCCGTGAGTCAGCCCGCCACCGCCATCCACCCCGAGGTCGTCCCCTTCGCGCTGGCCGACGCGCCCGCGCTGATCGAGCGCCTGCTGCCCGTCCAGAAGCTCTCGGCCGAGGTCTATAAAGAGCGCATGGCCGGCGCCGGCCAAACCCTCACCGCGCTTGGCTCATATTGGAAGGCAGCTAGGTCAACAGACAGCATTTGCGACGCCTGGGCCAAACCCTCACCGCGCTTGGCTCATATTGGAAGGGGCGCAAGCCGCTGATCCTGGCCAAGGCCTGCGCCCTGGGCTGCCTGCTGCCGGCGACGGGCGACGACCGGCGCGACCTGGAGATCTTCGAGATGCTGATGGGCATGGACGATTGCTCGCTCGCCGCGCGCGCCAAGCGCCCGCCCTCGCCTTACGAGATCCTCGCCAAGGTCGCCCTGCCGCGGCTGCGCGACTACTTCGAGGTCACCCCCTACGACGCGCTGCCCGCCTCCTCGCCCATTGACTGGTCGAACCCGGCCTACAAAAACGTCCGCGTCCGATGGCGGGCGGACGTGCCCGTGGGCATCCGCCGCGAGCTGGAGGCGAAGTGCTCCCCCGCGGTCGGCTACCGCGAGCGCATCGCCGAGTGTTACCGGCCCGAGGAGGTGTCCGACGTCAGCGATCACATCTGGGACGAGGTCAACGCCCACCTCGGCACGCGCGCGCGCTCATTTCCGGAGCTGGTCGAGCAGCTCGGGGTGATGCGCTTCGGCCGCCGCCCGAAGGTCGCCGACCCCTTCTGCGGCTCCGGGCAGATCCCCTTCGAGGCGGCGCGGCTGGGCTGCGACGTGTATGCCTCCGACCTCAACCCGGTCGCCTGCATGCTCACCTGGGGCGCGTTGCAGGTCGTCGGCGGCCCGCCGGAGGCGCGGGCGCAGCTCAGGCTCGACCAGCAGGCGCTGGTCGAGCGCGTGCAGGCCGAGATTGACCGCCTGGGGGTCGAGAGCGACGGGAACGGCTGGCGGGCCAAGGTCTTTCTGTATTGCCTGGAGGCGCGCTGCCCGCACACCGGCTGGCTGGTGCCGCTGCTGCCGACCCGCGTCGTGAGCGTCGGCCATCGCGCCATCGCCGAGCTGATCCCAGATCCGGCCCACCGGCGCTATGAGATCGCCATCCGCACGGGGGTGAGCGACGAGGAGCTGAAGGCGGCGGAGCTGGGCACGGTGCGCGCCGACGGGCGCGGCAAAGACGCCTACATGGTCCACGTCGTGGACGGGCAGGAGTATCGGACCAAGATCTCGGTCCTGCGCGGCGACTACAGGAAGCCGGACGGGACGACCGGCAACCGCCTGCGCTCCTGGGAGAAGGAGGACTTCAAGCCGCGCCCGGATGACA
>DAOTYZ010000004.1:0-4353 GCA_034434555.1 Candidatus Roseilinea sp. | reverse complement strand
CGATCCCCGTGCTGAAGCATGGTCTCGTTCTGGCCGTCGGCGGTGAGGATTGCCTGGTGGTCGGTGTGCACGATGATCTCCACGGTTGAGCCTTGCGAGAGCACCACGGGGCGGTCCAGGCTCAGATGGGGCGCGATCGGGACGAGGACGAAGTTCTGCAAGGTGGGGGGCAGGATCGGCCCGCCGGCAGCCAACGCATAGGCGGTGCTGCCGGTGGGCGTGGCGACGATCAGGCCGTCGCAGGCGTAGGTCGTCAGCCGGTTGCCATCCACAAATACCTCAGTGCGGACGATGCGCGCCAGCGTGCCGCGGCTGACCACGATGTCGTTGAGCGCTTCGTGCGCGCTGGCCGGCGGGCTGGCGTTGTGGTGCACCTCAGCGCGGATCATGATGCGCGGCTCTAGCCAGTAGTCGCCGGCGACCATGCGGGCCAGCGCCTTGCGCCAGGTGGCCGGCGTCATCTCGGAGAGGAACCCCAGCCGGCCCATGTTCACCGAGGTGACCGGCACGCCGTGCGGCGCAGCGACGCGCGCCGCGCGCAGCGTGCTGCCGTCACCGCCCAGCACGATGATCAGATCAACGCGCGGCATGATCGCCTCCAGGGCCGGCGTGTCCCAGGTCTTGGCGCGACATACGTCAACGCCCCACGCGCGCAGCGCTGCGCTGATCTCCTCGGCGACTGCGCCCGTAGCGGGGATCTTGGGGTGGTCGAGGACGCCAACGGTGCGGATCATGAGTTCAGCAGGCTAAGCACATGGGCGACGAGCTGAGCGCGCGGGATGGCTTGTTCGGTGGCCGTCGTCAGGTCCTTGAGCTTCACCTGATCGGCGGCGAACTCGTCCTCGCCGGCGATGACCGCGAAGCGAAACCCCTTGCGGCTGGCATATTTCAGTTGGTCGCCCAGCCGCGCGCGCTCTAGGAAGATCTCCGTGGCGACGTTGCCCTCCCGCAGCGCCGCGCCGAGCTTGAAGTAGTCCTGCATATGCGCCTGGTCCATCGTCGTCACTAAAACAACGGCGGGCGTGGCAGGGCCGGGCTGAAGCACGCCAACGTCCAGCAGGCGCAACACCAGCCGGCTCAGGCCGATCGAGATGCCCACGCCGGGCAGCTTCTCATTGGTGAAGTAGCTCGCCAAGTCATCATACCGTCCACCGGAGCAGATGCTGCCCAGGTCGGGATATGCTGTGAGGCGCGTTTCATATACCGTGCCGGTGTAGTAATCCAGCCCGCGCGCGATGCTCAGGTCAAGTTCAAAGTAGTCCTCCGGCACGCCCAGGCTGCACATGCCCTCAATGACGGTTTGAAGTTCCTGGACGCCGCGCCCGAAGTCGTGCTGATCGGCCTGCGCTGCAGCGACTTGTTGGCGCAGGTCAGCCAAGACTTGATCGGCCGGCTTGCCCTGGCTGCTGCTAAGGAAGGCCAAGATGCGCTCAACAAGCAGTTCGCTCAGTCCAACCTTGTTGACCAATGCGTGCGCAACTGCGTCGCGCCCAATCTTCTCCCAGGTGTCCACGATGTGCAGCACGTCGCTGATGCAGGCGGCCGGCACGCCCGCCAAATCCAAGAACCCTTGGAGCAGGCGACGGTTATTGACGCGGATGACGAAGTGGCCGATGTCCATCTCGCGGAAGACGTGGTAGATCACGCTGGGCAGCTCTGCGTCGGCCATCAAGCTGACCGAGCCGCGGCCGATCACGTCGATGTCGCACTGGTATAGCTCGCGGTAGCGGCCAGCTTGCGGGCGCTCGCCGCGCCACACTTTTTGAATCTGATAGCGCCGAAAAGGGAAGACCAGCTTGTCCTTGTGCTGGGCGACGTAGCGCGCCAGCGGCACAGTCAGGTCGAAGTGGAGCGCGTAGTCGGTCTCAGCATCTTCACCTGGGCCAGCTGCCAGCCGGCTGAGTGCGTAGATCTCCTTCTCGTTGCCGCCTTTGGCGATGAGCACCTCCTTGCGCTCCACGGCCGGTGTCTCTATCGGCGTGAAGCCATAGCGCTCGAAGGTGCGCCGGACAATGTCGAGGCAGCGGTTGAACACGAGCTGCTGGGCCGGCAGCAACTCGGGAAACCCGCTCATCGGCTTAGGGGGGGTGATGGAAGTCATAGCTGCCTAAGGAACTCGCTCAAATAATCCGCTCAACTCGGGTTTGTCCGAGACTTGGCGGTAGCGCGCACGAAAGCGCGGGTCGTTTACTAGCAGACGGAGGCCAGTGTTCTCGACAAAGTATTCGCCATTCTCCCGTTGTTCAAGCGCGCCAATCTCAATAAAGCGCGGATTTTGATTAAGAATGTATTCTATATCCCATTTCCCGAAACCGTCACCGCGACCGAACAATCCTGAGGGGAATTGAGGCTTAAGATGGGCAATATGCCCATCAACTAAGCCAATCATATCTACGATGCGCGCCTCTAATGGCAACACGTATGCTATTGCGCCAGCGTCGGCAGCAGCAATAACATCTCCTCTTTTCCAATTATGGCTTATATATACTAGCCACGAATTGGAGGCTGTATCACTCTCTAGTGGAGTCTCCAGAGCCCTGGAATAAGCAAAACCAGTGATGTAAGCGTTCAAGGCATCGTAGTAAAGAAAGGCTATCTGTGCGGATACAAAGCTAGCCCGAACAAGCCAGGCATGACGGGGCGTAATCAGTGTCGCAAGCTTCATTAGCCCAGCATGGACGAGGACGACCAGCAGCGGCAGGATGTGCACCCAGAAGCGGTGCATGGGCATCCAGTCGCCGCCGCCGACCACGCTAAAGAGCAGGTATGCCCCGCAGCATGCGCTAATAAAGCGGTATCGGAAGTCCTTGGCCTGGAAAAGCAAGATGCCCACCGGCAGCAAGAGGAGCAGCGGTCCGCCAAGTGCGGTCAACCCGTCAAACAGGTAATACACACCCTCTATTAGCACGCGCGGATGAAGCCCCATAGACTTGGCGTACACCGTGTTGGGCAGCGGATACCCGTAGTAGCTCAAGCGCCAGAGGAAGTGCGGGACGAATAGGACAATAAAGCCGGCCAGCCGCAACCAGTCGCGCGACTCGATCCTGGCTGGTTGCGCTTGACTAGCCGAAAGTAGCTGCCAAGCGCGGAATCCAACTGCCAAGACGAAAAAGAGCGCGCCCTCTGGTCGGGCCAATGCCAGCAAACCAAAGAGCACCCCAGACACAGCGCCACGCCCGCGTTCCTCCTCGTAAATGAAGGCGGCGACGCTGGCAGTGACTAGAAAGGCAAACAGGCTCGTCTCCAGCCCGCCCATTGCCCAAGCACCGAACGGGCCGGCGGCTGCCAGCATGATCGGGGCGAGGATGGGGTAGGGCGCTGAACGCGCCAAGTGATAGGTCAGGAGCAGCGAGCCGATGCTCAGCGCCGTGCTCAGCACGCGCGCCGTGGTGATCAATTCCGCGCCCAAGGCGTGCGGCAGCGCCAGGAGCATGACCCATAGAAAGTTCGAGTAGCCCTCGACCCGCTCGCCGATGTTGTACACCAGCCCGTTGCCGGCGACGAACTGCCGAACATAGCGGAACGTGATGAAGGCGTCGTCAATGAAGAACGTCCTGAAAAGCAATAGTTGGGAAGCGAATAACGTGAGCGCCAAAGCCCAGCCGAGAAGCGAGGTTATTCTGCTCGTGTTCATGATCACTTCGGCCAGATCAGACTGGGGGCAAACGAGAATCCGCGCAGCACCGACGAATGGTAGTAGCCCGCTGAATCCGTGGGCACCCGCACGTAGCGTCGGCGCGAGAGGGCGAAGAAGCTCGCCGAGCGGTTATCTGCGTCGAACAGCCAGTACTCGGGGATGCCGGCGAGTTGATAATCGTGGAACTTCTCCACCCCATCCAGATAGCGACTGCGCGCGTCGGTCACCTCGACGACGATGCCCACGCCGTGGCTATTGACATAGTGCTCCTGAACGGTCTCGATGAACTCGCTGGGCACGAACAGCAGATCCGGCTCGCGCCCCCTGCGCATCTCTTCCGGCATGCGGACGGCAAACGGGGCAGGGATCACCAAGCCGTGCCCGCTCGTCTCGGCGTATTCGCTGAGCAGCGCCAGCAGTTGATCGCGGATATGCCCTTGCGCAGGCGAGAGATCAGGCAGCAGAGATAAATCGCCGTCAATCCACTCCACCATGCGCGTGTCATCATGGCAGGCGTATGTTTCAAAAGGAATCATGGCTGATAGCCCAAGCTTCTGCGCAATCCTATCAAGTGTTTAGCTGACTGATAGGGGTCATTGCGCGCTGAGCAGAATGATACCCGTCCGCGGCCCCATCGTGATGGCCGACTCCGCCGGATTGCCCTGGAGGGTCTTGTAGGCTGCGTCTAAGGTGGTTCGCTTCTGTTCGTTGCTGGG
>DAOTYZ010000003.1:0-1685 GCA_034434555.1 Candidatus Roseilinea sp. | reverse complement strand
GCTCAGGTCGAGATGTTGGCCGATCGTCAGTTGCACGCACATTTGCTCGAAGACGCGCATCGCGCGCAACAGGCGGGCCGGCTCCGCCGGCGCGCGCAGCAATGCCAGGTGGGCCAGGGCGAACATCGCATCGCCCGCGTTGATCGCCTGCGCCTCGCCCCACAGCTTCCAGAGCGTGGGCCGGCCACGACGCAATTCGTCGCGGTCTTCGATGTCGTCATGGATCAGCGAGAAGTTGTGGAGCAGCTCGATGGCTGCCGCGGCCGGCAGGGCCTGTCGCCAGTCGCCGCCGCAGGCTTCGCAGCTCAGCAATGTCAGTATCGGGCGGATGCGTTTGCCGGCAGCCGCCGCCGTCGGCGCGCCGTCGCTGTCGGTAAAACCCAAGTGGTAATTCAACATCACGTTGAACAGGCGTGGTTGTGCGCCATCGTTGATGACGGCGCGCATCTCTGCCTCGAGGTGGGGCAGGAAGCGCCGAGAGAACTCGTCCAGCAAAGCAGCGTCAGACATGACGGTATAACTTTACCCAATCTGGGTGAGCCAATCGGGTGCGGTCGTGATCGGCGGGGGAATTAAAAGGGGGCGCTCAGCATGACACGCCGGCGCGACGGGCGAGCGGTCTGCGAACGATCGCCTCGATTCGTGAACGCCCCCGGCTATGCGGCCAGCGAGGAAAGTTGGACAGCCGCATCGCCGCTGCCCGACTGCAGTTCTGTCCCTAGCCATCTGTGCATCCTCTGCGACTTTAGACGCGGTTATGATCAAACTCGCATGGACTCAGAGAAGTTCATCATCGCCCCAACCGCGCTGGGCCGGGTGGCCGTCGGCCTGATCCGCAGTATGCGGCCCAAACAATGGACTAAGAACATCTTCATCTTTGCCGCCTTGGTCTTCGATGGCAAGCTCTTTCAGCCCGTCCCGCTGATCAACACGCTAATCGGCTTCGCTGTGCTGTGTCTGCTTTCCTCAGCGGTCTATTTGATCAACGACTGTGCCGACGTGAACGCCGACCGCGCCCATCCGACCAAGCGCCACCGCCCGATCGCGCGCGGCGACGTGCCGATCCCGCTGGCGGCCGGCTGGGCTGTGGTGCTGGTGGTGATTGGGCTGGTGATCGGCTTTGCGCTTGAGGCGCGCTTCGGCGCGATCGCCGCCGGCTACTTCCTGCTCACCACGCTCTACACCTTCAGCCTCAAACACCTGGTCATTCTGGATGTGATCGTCCTGGCGGCCGGCTTCGTGCTGCGCGTGGCCGCCGGCACGCCCTTGGTGGCAGCCGAGCGCTTCTCGCCCTGGCTCTATACCTGCATGGGCTTATTGGCGCTGTTGATCGGCTTCGGCAAGCGGCGGGCCGAGCTGGTGGAGATGGCGGGGGCGAAGGCGACGCGCGAGGCGCTGGGCGATTACTCGCTCGCCTTGCTCGATCAGGTGATCGCCATCGTCACCGGCGCGCTGATCGTCTCGTACACCTTCTACACGTTCTCTGCCCCGCAACTGCCGCCCAATCACGCCATGATGCTGACCGTGCCGTTTGTGATCTACGGGCTGTTCCGCTACCTTTATCTTGTGCATGTGCGCGGGCAGGGTGGGGCGCCGGACGAGCTGGCGCTGAAGGACAGGCCGTTGCAGGCGACGTTTGTGCTGTGGGGGGCGCTGGCGATCGTTGTGTTATATGTCTTGCCGCC
>DAOTYZ010000002.1:0-2202 GCA_034434555.1 Candidatus Roseilinea sp. | reverse complement strand
GCCGCGTCGAAGCCGGCCAGCAGCCCCAGCGAGACGACAAAAGCGGCTAACGACGCCGCCAGCGCCGCCCAGCGCGCCTGACGTTCGGGCAGCACGACCACCGCCAGCGCCCCGATCAGAGGGATGAACGTGATCAGCGACAGCATCTACGCACCACGGAACACGGAATACGCACTACGCAATGCGCACTACACCAGCTTGCCCTTGAAGAACGCCACCGCCCTGGCCCAGGCGTCTTTGGCTGCCTCAGCGACATACATCCCGTGGTCCGGGTTGTTGAAGGCGTGGCCGGCGTTTGGGTAGATGCGCACCTCGATGTCCTTGCCGGCGTCCTTGTAAAGCTTCTCGATCTTGCGCACCTGTTCCAGAGGAATACCTGTGTCTTTCTCGCCGTAGATGGCCAGCACGGGCACGTTGACCTTGGCCACGTCTTCCGGCGTCGGGTCATAGCCGCCGCCGTACCAGGGCGAGATCGCACCAAGATGCGGATAGCGCTCGGCCGTCTTGTAGGTCAGCAGGCCGCCCATGCAGAACCCCATCAGCCCGAGCTTCTTGGGCTGTACGCCGGGGTCATTGCGCAGGAAGTCCAGCGCCAGCATGATCTCGTGAATGGCGCGGTCCATGTTCTGCACGGTCATCATCAGCATCTTCTGCGCCTCGTCCGGCTCGGTGGCGACCTTGCCGTGATAGAGGTCTGGGACGAGCACGACGAAGCCCGAAGTGGCCAACCGAATGGCCAGCTCGCGAATGTGCGGCTCGATGCCCCACCATTCCTGGATCAACACGATGCCCGGATAGGGCTTGTCATCGTCCGGCCGAACCAGATAGCCCTGTGGCTGCGGATCATTAGGATCAGTATGGACGGTTTTGGTTTGAACGACCATTGTCACCCTCCTGTGCAGTTTTTCGAGACTATTATCTGGCGTTCAAGACGAAATAGGCCACGGCCACCACAATTCCCAGCAACATTATTAAGCCATAGCTGCGCACAAAACCGCTCTGGACGCTGCGCAGCGCCGCGCCGGCCTGGCGAAAGAGCTGCCCCACCCCATTCACCGCGCCGTCAATCAAACCAACGTCCAGCACCTGTGCGCAGATGGTGCTGAGCACGTAGAAAGGCTTGACCACCACAGCGCGATAGGCAGCGTCGAAGTGCCACGCGCCGGCCAGAAAACGGCCAAGGGCGGCCTCAGCCTCCCCGAACCTGCCCTCTGGCCGGCGATACAACCACAACGCAGTCCCCAGGCCGCCGAGGCCCAACGCGGTAAAGGTCGCGGCCAGTTCAGGCATGAACTTGGGCGTCTCGCCGTGCGGCACGACGGGCGCCAGCCAATCAGTGAGCGCGTGCGTGGTCGGGAAGTTGAACAGGCCGGCCAGGGCCGTGCCGATGGTCAGCGCGATCAACGGCACGGTCATCAGCCAGTTCGACTCCGTCGCGCCCGCGGCCGCCGCGCTGCGCGGCCGGCCAGCGAACACCAGGACCAACTGGCGACCCACGTAGAGCGCGGTGATCACCGCGCTGGCCGCCAGCAGCGCGAAGACCAACACGTTGTGCTTCAGCGCCTCCAGCAGGATCTCATCCTTGGAGAAGAAGCCAGACAAAGGCGGCAGGCCGGCTAGGGCCAGCCCGCCCAGCAGAAAGACCACAAAGGTGATCGGCATCCTGCGGGCCAGCCCGCCCATGTGGCGCATGTCTTGAGGGTCAACATGCGCGCCGTGTGCCGCGTGCAGGCCGTGCTCCATGCCGTGGATTACGCTGCCGGCGGCCAGGAACAGCGCAGCCTTGAAGAAAGCGTGGGTCAACAGGTGAAAATCGGCGGCGATGAACGCCCCCAGCCCGCAGGCAGCCACCATGTAGCCGAGCTGGCTCACCGTGGAATAGGCGAGCACCTTTTTGATGTCGAACTGGCGCAGCGCGCTGCTGCCGGCCACCAGCGCGGTCAACGCGCCGACCAGCGCGACGATCTGCTGCGTCAGCGGCGACAGCTCATACAGGACACCGGCGCGCACCATCATATACACGCCGGCGGTGACCATCGTCGCGGCGTGGATCAGCGCCGAGACGGGCGTCGGGCCGGCCATCGCGTCGGGCAGCCAGACGAAGAGCGGGATCTGGGCGCTCTTGCCGGTCGCGCCGATGAACAACAGCAGGGTGATTAACCCGATCGCGCCGGCCAGCGCTTCGCCCTGCGCCTTGGCCTG
>DAOTYZ010000001.1:0-11913 GCA_034434555.1 Candidatus Roseilinea sp. | reverse complement strand
CGCAGGCGGTCAAGCGTCGTCATGATGGTGCGCGTGGAGGTGCGTCAGGTTCTGGGTGAGGCGGTGGATTGCCCCTATCCGGTGCATGAGGAACGGTTGAATGGCATGTTGCGCGATCGGTTGAATGCGCTGACGCGTAGACCTGCGAAGACGACAAGGACCTGGGATGCGCTGGTGATCCTCTGTTTGTTTGAGCACAACTGGCTGCGGCCCCATCGGGCCTTGCGGGAAGCGGGGAAGGGCCTGCCGGAGGGGCGGCGGTATCGGCCGCGGACGCCAGCGATGGCCATCGGGTTGACCGATCATATCTGGACCTGGGAAGAGTTCTTGACCTTCAAGCATTATCAATACCAAAAGGAGTGACTATCGCTTTCCGCAGCATCTCTTGAAAATGCTCGTTCTTGGTCTTCCCGCTCTGGGGCTTGTCATACACCCGAAAGTCACAGGGAATGAGGGCCTTCCCCTCCGTCCAGAGCAAGGTCAAAAGCGCGATCCCTTTGACTACCCGCTGATGCTTGCCACTCCAATGATAGGTCACCAGATCCATCTTCTGGGCATAGGGCTTGTCCAATCATCCAGGACCAAAAGCCCCTTCCCCATGTCCACGAAGGCCTTCGCCTTATGTCGGGAGGCTGTCGTTGAAGCAGGCGGGTGAAGGCATCGTGGGCCGGGGCCCTCTCCCCTTCTCGGGCCGCCTCCGTGCAGGTGAAAACCTTCTGGGCCGCGATCAGGAAGTGAATGTAGTCCAAGTCATCACACCGGGGTGGATTCATCGGCCTTGCCTCCTCTGGCCGGCGTGGGGTTCGACCGGCTATCATGATGGCACGGAAAGAAAGACACGGCCAACTGCGTAACTCCTACATGTATCACGCTCTCTCGCCGCGACGAATGCGCCCCTCCTCCCCGTGGAATCGCCTCCTGATCTGGCTGTCCGTCGCCGCCATCACGCTCTCGTTGCCGCTCATCTTTAACGTCGCTGCGCGCTTGCAGGCTGAAGCGCGCATGGCTACCGAGGTGGCGCGGATGACACAACAAGTCCAAGATGCTGAGCTTAGGTTAGCTCGCCTGCGTGCAGCGTTGGACTATGCGCGTAGCGACGCTTTCGTAGAGCGTTGGGCGCGCGTTCACGCGCGCTGGAGCAAGGTCGGCGAGGTCGTCGTGGTGCCGCCCGTTACCGAACAAGAACCTCGCGTCTGGTGGGAAGATTTCCTATACCCTTAGACATCAAGCTGAAGGAGAGAAGAAGAGAAGATGTTTGGAAGAGATAGAAGCACGCCCCCGTCACAGCCGCAGCCGGTGCAGCAACCGTATGGCAGCCAGGTGAACGCTGCGCAAGCCCCGAACGTCTCCGCGCCGGCCAGCCTCACCCCCAAACTCGAAACAGTCATCGGCCCGAATTGTCGGATCACCGGCACGCTCCAGAGCGATAGCGGCGTCCGCATCGAGGGCATCTTCGAGGGCACCATCCAGATCACCGGCAACCTCGTCGTTGCCGAAAGCGCTCGCGTAATCGCAGAGATACAAGCTTACAACGTCACCGTCTCTGGCCAGGTGAAAGGGAACATCACTGCCAACCGTGTGGAGATTACCGAGACCGGCAAAGTCTGGGGTGATTTGAACGTGAACAGCATGCTGCTGCACGAGGGCGCCTACCTGCGCGGCAACACCAACATGGCCGGCGATGTCGAGCCGCCCGCGTTCGAGCCACCTCGGATCGCAGCCCCCAGGCCGGTGGCCGCCATCGAAGGCGAGGTCGAAGAGCCTTGACGCTCAGTGCCGCAGAAGTCGAGCACATCGCGCGCCTGGCGCGCCTCAGCCTGAGCGAGGACGAGCTGGCGCGCTACGCACGTCAGCTCTCGGCCATCCTCGATTACGCCTCACAGCTCGCCGGCCTAGACATCGAGGACATCCCGCCGACGGCGACCGTGCTCCCCATCCACAGTGTGATGCGCGAAGGCGATGAGGTGCGCATGGGGCTGCCGCGCGCAGATGCGCTGCGCAACGCGCCGGACACAGACGGGGTCAGCTTCGTCGTGCAGGCCACCTTCGGCGACGAGGAATGACATTCGCCGCGCTCACCATCCGCGAGGCCCGCGAGCGGCTGCGACGCCGGCAGATATCGTCGGTTGAGTTGACGCAAGCCTTCCTGGCGCGCATCGGCGCGCTCAACCCGCGCCTCAACGCCTACCTGACGATCACGGACGACGAAGCGCTGGAGATGGCGCGCCAGGCCGACGCGCGCATCCAGCGCGGCGAGGACACCCCCTTGCTGGGGGTGCCGATCGCCATTAAAGACGTGCTCTCCACGCGCGGCGTGCGCACCACAGCCGGCTCGCGCATCCTGGCCAACTACGTGCCGACCTGGGACGCGACCGTCGTCGCGCGGTTGCGGGCGCTGGGCGCGGTCTTCCTGGGCAAGCTGAACTGCGACGAGTTCGCCATGGGGTCGTCCACCGAGAACTCGGCCTTTGGCCCGGCGCGCAACCCTTGGGACGAAACGCGCGTGCCTGGGGGGTCATCCGGCGGCTCGGCTGTGGCAGTGGCCGCCGACCTCTGCTGCGCAGCGCTCGGCACCGACACCGGCGGGAGCATCCGCCAGCCGGCGGCCCTGTGCGGCGTCACCGGTCTGAAGAACTCATACGGGCGGGTGTCGCGCTATGGCCTGATCGCGTTCGCCTCGTCGCTGGATACCGTGGGCGCGCTGACCAAGGATGTCTACGACGCCGCGATCATGCTCCAGGCCATGGAAGGGCGCGACCCACAGGATTCCACCTCGGTGGACGTCAGCCCGATTGACCCGGCGCGGCTCGAGGCGCGCGGCGCGTCGCTGGCCGGCGTAAGGGTCGGCGTGCCGAAGGAGTACTTCACCGCCGGCATCCAGCCCGACGTAGAGCGCGCCGTGCGGGCAGCGATCGCCCACCTCCAGGCGCTCGGCGCCGAGCTGCGCGAGATCAGCCTGCCGCGCACGCCGCTCGGCCTGCCGGTGTATTACATCATCGCGCCGGCCGAGGCCTCGGCGAACCTGGCGCGCTTCGACGGGGTGAAGTATGGCCTGCGCGTGCAGGGCGCGGACCTGATAGACACATACAGACGCACCCGCGGCGCAGGGTTCGGTCCAGAGGTCAAGCGGCGCATCATGCTGGGCACCTACGCCCTGAGCGCCGGCTACTACGACGCCTACTACATCCGCGCCCAAAAGGTGCGCACCCTGATCAAGCGCGATTTCGAGCAGGCATTTGAACACGTGGACGTGATCGCCGCGCCGGTCTCGCCGACCACCGCCTTCCCGCTCGGCGCCAAGGTGGACGACCCGCTGCAGATGTACTTGGCCGACGTATTCACCCTGCCGGTGAGCCTGGCCGGCATCTGCGGCATCAGCGTGCCGTGCGGCTTCGATGCGGACGGCCTGCCGATCGGCCTGCAACTCATCGGCCCAGCGTTCGCCGAGCAGCGCGTGCTCGAAGTCGCCCACGCCTATCAACAGACCACCGACTTTCACCTGAAGAAACCGCCCATTCGCATGCCATGAACGTGATCATCCCGCTGGCCGGCTTTGGCACCCGCCTGAGGCCGCACACCTATTCAAAGCCTAAACCGCTGGTCAACGTGGCCGGCAAGCCCGTGCTGGGGCACATCCTCGATAAGGTCCTGCGCGAAGTCGAAGTCCAGAAGGTGGTCTTCGTCGTCGGCTACCTGGGCGAGCAGATCGAACAATACGTGCGATCTGCCTACCCCGACCTGCACAGCGAATACGTGGAGCAAAAAGAGCTGAACGGCCAGGCAGCGGCGATCTTGCTGGCGCGCGACCTGGTGAGCGGCCCAACGTTCATCGTCTTCGTGGACACGCTGGCCGACGCCGCGCTCTCCTCGCTGCGCTGCGAAGCCTGCGATGGCCTAATCTTCGTGAAAGAGGTGGAAGACCCGCGCCGCTTCGGCGTGGTGCAGGTCGGGCCGGATGGCTACATCACCCGCTTCGTAGAGAAGCCGGCCACGCTGGAGAACCGCTTGGCCGTGATCGGCATGTACTACGTCAGCGACGCCGCCAGGTTAATGGACGCCTGCGCGGAGCTGATCCGGCGGGACATCAAGACAAAGAACGAATACTTCCTGGCCGACGCCTTCAACATCATGATCGAGGGCGGGGCCAAGCTGCGCGCGCAGGAGGTAGGAGTTTGGCTCGATTGCGGCACCGCTCAGTCGGTGTTGGAGACCAACCGCTACCTGCTGGAGCATGGCCACGACAACAGCAGCGAATGGCGGAACGGGAACTGCGTCGTCGTCCCGCCGGTGAACATCCATCCTACTGCGCGCATCGTCAACAGCGTGATCGGCCCATACGCCACCATCGGCGAGGGTTGCCACATTGAGAACAGCGTGGTGCGCGATAGCATCGTCGAGGCCGGCGCGGAGGTGGTTGACCACGTGCTGGCCAAGTCGCTGGTCGGGCGGGACGCCGTGCTTCACGGTCGCCCGCGCCGCTTCAACGTGGGCGATAACAGCCTGGTCGGCTTCGACGAAGACTGACGATGGACGTGCTCATGCCCAAGGTGGGCCTGACGATGACCGAGGGCACCGTCGTGCATTGGCACAAGCGCGAAGGCGACCGTGTGCGCAAGGGCGAGCCGCTCTTCACCTTTGAGACGGAGAAATCCACCCTCGATTACGAAGCGCCGGCCTCCGGCACGCTCAGCCGCATCCTGGTGGCAGAGGGATGCACTGTGCCCTGCCTGACGCCGGTCGCATTGCTCGAAGACATCGTGGACGCAGGCGAGCGCAGCGAGGCGCCGCTGCGCCGGCCGTGCTCGCCGCGCGCCCGCATGCGCGCCAAGGCGCTGGGCGTTGACCTCAACCAGGTGGTCGGCAGCGGGCCTGGCGGCGCGATCCGCGAACGAGACGTGCTGGCCGCTGCGCAACCTGCGGCCCGTGCGACGCCGCTGGCCAAACGGTTGGCGGAGGAGTTGGGAATCTCACTAAGCGAGGTCGCCGGCAGCGGGCCGAGCGGCCGGATCACACGCGAAGACGTCGCCCGCGCCGCGCAGGCGCAGCGCGCGGCCGCCGAACCCGCAGCCGATCCCCCGCGCGTCCATCCGCTCACCCCTGCGCAGCGCGTCACCGCGCAGCGCCTGGCGGCCAATGCACAGGCCGCGCCCCACGTCACGCTCTTCACCGAGGCGGACGCGACGCACCTGGTGGCAGCGCGCGAGCAGCTCAGCGCCGAGCTGAACGAGAAGGTGAGCTACAGCGCGCTGTTCATCGCCATCTGCGCCCGCGCGCTGAAGGAACACCCCCACGTCAACGCTAGTTGGGCGGCCCAGTTGCCCGACCGCCCCGACCAGCCCGGCGTCGTCTGGCATTCGGCGATTCACATCGGCATCGCCGTGGACACGCCGGAGGGCCTGCTGGTGCCGGTCTTGCGCGATGTGGGGGCGAAGTCGCTGGCGCAGATTCATCGAGAGAGCGCCGACCTGGTGGCGCGCGCCTTGTCGGGCCAACTTCAGCCCGACGAGCTGCGCGGCAGCACCTTCACCATCACCAACCTGGGCATGTTCGAGGTAGATGGCTTCACGCCGATCCTGAACCTGCCGGAGGCCGCGATCCTGGGGATCGGCCGGCTGGCCAAAAAGCCGGCGGTATTGGAGGACGGCAGCATCGCCGCGCGCACCCTGCTCACGCTGAGCTTGACCTTTGATCATCGGGTGATGGACGGCGCGCCGGCTGCGCGCTTCCTCCAGCGCGTCAAACAACTGGTCGAGCGCCCCTTCGCCCTCCTCCTCTAGCCCGCCGCGGAACACGCACCACGCACTACGCAATACGTAATACGTACTACGCAATACGTGTTCCGTATTTCGTATTCCGTGTTCCGTATTTTGTGTTTCATATTCTGTATTTCGCGTCTCGCGTTCCGCGGTGCGCTCTTCTCACCTGCCCCACAGGTCGCCGCTTTACTATGCCGGCATGGCGAAAGTGCTCGTGATCGGCGCCGGGGTCGGCGGCGCGACAGCAGCAGCGCTGCTGGCCAAGGCCGGCCACGAGGTGACTGTGTTGGAGGCGCACGTCTATCCAGGCGGCTGCGCCGGCACCTTCTACCACCAGAAATACCGCTTCGACGCCGGCGCCACGCTGGCCGGCGGCTTTCACCCCGGCGGGCCGCACGACCTGGTCGGCAAGCTGCTGGACATCTCGTGGAAGGTGCATCCGGTGAATCCGGCGTGGGTGGTGTTGCTGCCCGACCGCAGCGTGACGCAATACGCCGATCCCGAGCAGTGGCACGCGGAGGCGGCGCGCGCTTTCGCCGACAGCCCACAGCGCGCCCAGATCATGCGCTTTTTGCGCGCGGTCGCGCGCATAAGCGACGCGACGTGGGACTTTGCGGCGCGGCGGCCCGCCTGGCCGCCAGCGCACCTGGTTGACCTGCTGCGCACCGCCGGCGCGCTGCGCCCCAAAACCCTGATCACCCTGCCGCATCTCTTCGAGACGGTGGGGGGCTGGGCGCGGCGCAGCGGCATCAGCGACCGCGCGGCGCTGACCTTTCTGGACGCCCAGCTCCTGATCAGCGCGCAGACGACCAGCGCGCACGCCAGCGCGCTGTTTGGCGCGGCGGCGCTGGAGCTGCCGCGCAAGGGCGTCACCCACCCCGAAGGTGGGATCGGCGGCATCGCCGAGCAACTGATCGAGGCCGTCCGGCGCTTCGGCGGCCAGGTGCTCTTTCGACAGGAGGTGACGCGCCTGGAGGTGAAAGAGGGCAAGATCGTGGCCGCCCACACCAACAAGGGCGCGCGCTTTGAATGCGACCTGTGCATCGCTAACCTGACGCCCTGGGACCTGGCGCGGCTCTTGGGCGACCACGCGCCGGCGGCGCTCCGCCACGAGACGCGCACCCGCGCCGAGCCATGGGGCGCGTTCACCCTCTACCTGGGCATCGCCGATGATCCGCCGCTTGCGCTGGACGCCGAACACTACCAGGTGATCGGCAGCTACGACCAGCCGCTGGGCGAGGGCAACTCGATCTTCATGTCGTTCTCGGCCCGCGGCGACTTGCGGCGCGCGCCGGCCGGCCATCGCGCCCTGACGATCAGCACGCACACCCGCCTGGACGAATGGTGGCGGCTGCGCGAGACGCCGGGCGCGAAGGCAGCATACGATGAGCGCGTGGCGCGCTATGCCGAGCGCCTGCTCGACCTGGCCGAGCGCGCCGTGCCCGGCCTGCGCAGCCGCATTCGGTTGCAATTGCCCGGCACGCCGGTGACCTTTCAGTTCTACACGCGACGCCACCGCGGCGGGGTGGGCGGCTTCCCATTCACCAGCATCTTCAAAGCGCGCGGGCCGTGGACGGGGCTGGCCAACGCCTGGCTGGTGGGCGATTCGATCTTCCCCGGCCAGAGCACAGCCGGCGTGACGATGGGCGCGCTGCGCGTGGTGGACGAGGTGCTGCGGGCCTATCCGGTCGCGGCGCGGCGCGCCTTCTCAACCGCCGCGCGCTGAGGCCAAGGCCTCGTCCGCCAGCGCGAAGCCGTGCGCGATGATGCGCTCCGTATCAATCCCACAGTAGCGGTATAGGTCGGCGCGATAGCCGGACTGACCGAACTTCGTCACGCCCAGCGCGTGCGTCTTTTGGCCGAAGACACTCCCCAGCCAGGCCAAGGCGTGCGGCGCTGCGTCGTGCACGGTGAGGATCGGGGCATGACGGGTTTCGGGCGGGATCAGCGTGGCCAGGTGGTGATGCTCGTCGCCGCACTGCTGGGCGGCGTGCCAGCCATCGTAGGCGCGGCGCGGGCTGGTGAGGTTGATCACGTTGACGGCCACCCCTTCGCGCTCTAGGTAGTCGGCAGCCTGCAAGACCTCCGGCAACATCACGCCCGTGGTGACGAGGTGAATGAGCGGCGCGCCGGCCTCGGCGTGCGGCGCCCGCGCACAATAGCCGCCGGCCAGGAAGTGCGCGCGCAGGTCAGCCTTGCCCATCCGCGCCATCACCGGTTCGAGCAACGCCTGGTCAATCGGCTTGGTGGAGAGCCGCAGGTAAGAAGAGCGCCCGTGCTGGCGGTCGCAACACTGCCTAAGCGCCTCGCACAGCGCCCATTCCACCTCGATGGCGAACGTCGGCTCGTAGTAATCCAGCTCCGGCAGCTCGATGCCCAGCGAGGCGGTGACCGACGATTGGTGCGCCCCGCCCTCCGGGGCGAGTGTGACGCCGCTGGGGGTGGCGACGAAGATGAAGCGCGCGCCGGAATAGAGGCCGTAGATGATGGCGTCCAGCGCACGGCACACGAACGAGTCATAGACCGTGCCGATCGGGAAGATGAGCTGGCCGATCAGCTCATGCGCCATGCCGAGCTGCCCCAGCAACGAGAAGAGGTTCATCTCGGCGATGCCCAGCTCGATGTGCTGGCCGCGCTTGCCCAGTTGCCAGTTCAGGATGCGCGCGCGGTTGGCCTCGTAATCGGTCGCCTCGCGCAGCGTGAACGTGCCAACCTTATTGATCCAGCCGCCGAGGTTGGTGCTGATCGAGACATCGGCGGACGAGGTGACGATGCGCGCGCCCACCTTGGGCACGTCGGCCAGGCGCAGCATGGCGCGCCCGAAGGCTTCCTGAGTTGAGACGACCAGCGCAACGGTCGCGTTCAGCTCGACGGGGATATCCTCGGCCTGCACCGGCAGGGGGATGCGCTGGCTCATGCGCGCACGCAGGCCCAGCTCCTCAGCGCGCCGCGCGCAAAGCCGGCCCTCTGGCGATCGCGGGTCAAAGCCGTCCCACTGCGTCGCCTCGGTCAAGCCAAAGGCCGCCCGCAGCTCGTTGATCCGCTCGGCGCTGAGCAGCGCAGCGTGGTTGGCCGGATCGCCGTAGATCGGCAGCCCATACCCCTTAATGGTGTAGGCGAAGATCACCGTCGGCCGGTCGGCCGTCTGTTCGGCCTCGGCCAGCACGTCGAGCAACAGCGCGAGATCGTGGCCACCCAGGTTGGCCAGCAGGGCCGGCAGGCGCTCATCCGCGACCTCGCGGATGCTGCGCGCGATCTGGCGGCCGTACGGCCCCGTGGTCAGCGCCTGCCGCACCGTCTGCCCATCGCTGCGGATCAGGTGCTGATACTCCTCGTTGCTCATCTCGTCAATGCGCCGGCGCAGCGCTTCCCCGCCTGGGCAGCGGAAGGCAGCCTGTAGCTCGTGGCCGTATTTGGCTTCCAACACCCGCCACTGGCAGGCGGCGAACAATTGCTTGAGCTTGGCCGCCCGAACGCCGGGCGTGATCCGGTCGAGCGATTGACGGTTCAGATCAATGATCCAGACCACATTGGGCAGGCATTGCAACTCCTCCTCGATCAGCGCCTCCCAGATGTTGCCTTCGTCCAACTCGGCATCGCCGCTGATGGCGATGAAGCGATCGGCGGTCGTCTGGCCGAAGTGATGCCGGGCGTATTGCTGGACCAGCGCGGCAAAGGTGGGGGCGACCGGCCCGAGGCCCATCGAGCCGCCGGAGAAGTCCACCGGCACGACGTCCTCGGTGCGGCTGGGGTAAGCCTGTAGGCCGCCGAACGCGCGCAGCCGCGTGAGGTATTCGCGCGGCAGGACGCCCATCAGATACATCGCCGCGTGGAAGGCCGGCGCAGCGTGCGGCTTGACCAGGACGCGATCAGTTGCTTTGAGGAAGTGGAAATAGAGCGCGGTGAGGATGCTCACCGTCGAGGCTGCGCTGGCCTGGTGGCCGCCGACTTTGGTCTTATCCGGATTCGGACGGACGTGGTTGGCGTGGTGGATCATCAGCGTGCTCAACCAGAGCAGCCGGCGCTCGATGTTTTTTAGGACCACCAAATCGGCATCCCGTGCTGATTGACTGCCCGGCACGTCGGCAACTGCGTCTGAAACTGCTATTTGCATCTTTCTAATCCTCTCTTGCTCTTCGGGACTTGGCCGGCTGCGGCATAAACCGCGGCAGATGGCCGCAACAGGCGGGCCATCTTCTCGGCAGCCTGTGCCAGGTGACTGGCCAATTGGTCAACAGCAGCTTCAACATCTCCTTGCCTGCACGTGCGCAAGATGGCGCGGTGTTGGCGCTGCGCTTCGGCGTGGTACTCCTGGCTGGCGAGATAGACGACGAGATAGCGCTGGACGTTGACGTGCAAGGCGCGAATGTGCTCCAAAAGCCGCGGCATGCCGCAGGGCTGATAGAGCGCAGCGTGAAACTCCCAGTTCAGCTCGCTCCACTTTAGCGGGTTGCGCTCATCGTCCATGATGGCGATCAGTCCCTCCAGGCGCACGAAGTCGGCGCGGGTGAGCTTGGGCAGCGCCCGGCGCAGCGCGAGCGCCTCCAGCGCGATGCGGATCGCGTAGATCTCGTTCACCTCATCGGCGGATAGCTCGGCGACGACAGCGCCTCGGTTGGGGTAGAAGCGCACGAGTCCCTCTGCCTTGAGCTGGAGCAGCGCTTCGCGGGCAGGGATCTTGCTTACCCCGAAGCGGGCAGCGATTTCATCTTGAGGCAGCGGCTGGCCGCTCTTGAATTCGCCGCGCAGGATGGCCTGGCGCAGAGCGGCGGCGATCCACTCCGATGTGGCCGTCGCCGACGGATGCGCGGAAGAGGGCAGGTCAATCAAAGTGAGCAGATTATACGTGTATACGATCTTGGGGGGACATTCACAAGTTGGGAGCAAGGCCGATCTCACGCGGAGAACGCGAAGAGTTTGAAAGCACAGCATCCTTGGTCGCTGCCTGGAAGGCGCGCTGTATTGCCCCCATTGGTGAATGCACCCCTCCAGGGGTGGGCGCATTCACGATTTGGGGCGGGTATGCTTTGACGTGACCAGTGATGATCGCACGGGATCACCAGGGCCCCTGCCTCACACTTGTCATTCTGAGCGAAGAATCTAAACGCGCGCCTGTCAAATTGTTGTGGGGGCAACTGGGCTGCGCGGCTCCGGACTGGCGGATGCTTCGCAGCGCGAAAAGGCAGCGGGGCGTTGAGTGAATCCTCGAGGGCTTGATTTGTCAGGAGTTTAGATGCTTCGCTCCACTCAGCATGACATACTAAATGACTGCCCCTGTTCGTGAATACGCTCGTGCGTATGGGGACAAAGCTATCTCTAGCGACTATCGCATCAGTAGTGTAGGGACGTCCTCCCGCAGGCTGCGACGCTGCGGGAGTTTAGATGCCTCGCTGGCGCGAGGATGACGGGCGGGTGCGGTAAGTGAGCAGCCTATGCTCCTGTGTGAACGCACCCAATGAGGGTGCGTTCACAGCCCAGACAAGTTCGATCTCACGCGGAGGCATCGAGAATGTGCTGTGCTACTGCTCATGCTTGTGCCAACGCCCTTTCGACAACCTCCAACGTCACCTCGCGCACCTGATGTCTTACCGCGTAGGTCTCCACCTGCGCCCGCAGCTCGCGGCTGGCGCTGATGCGGCTGATCCAGGGGATGCCCTCAAGCTGCTGCTCCAGGCGCGCGCGGGCTGCTTCGCTCCATGCCAACTTGCTCGCCGCGGTCAACGTGATCTCCTTGAGCTGACCGGCAGCCGCCACGTTATCGAAGGGCAAGAAGTTGAACACCAGGTCGTAATAGCGATTGACGATCTCCTGGACGATGTAGATCACGCCGCTGTAGCCCATGAAGGGCGTGCCCAGCGCGCGCCGCACGACAGCGCCGGGGAAGGCCGCGGGCACGAAGTGCGTGGCCTTGGCCTGCGCCTCGGTGAGGTAGATCTTCTCGTTCAAGCTGCCGAACACAAAAGCCGGCTGTTTCTTGTGCAGCGCCTCGCGGATCTGAATGTTATCCATCTCGCCAGGTCGGCGCGGGCGGCCGCTGGCGAAGGCCAGCTTCATGCCCAGCTCATCGGCCAACAAGCGCACCAGCCCTTCAGCATACGTCCGTCCGGCGACGACGGCAAAATCCGTCGTCGCAAACCAGTCACCCTGTGGGCCGCGC